>CAZDFM010000465.1:0-3030 GCA_964504465.1 uncultured Pseudobdellovibrionaceae bacterium
GGCGTCGTTGCCTGATTGGCATGATGAGAGAGATTTTCTTTATCTGCTGGTGTGGTAATTTTATGCTCTCCTACCGTCTTGAGAGCAGTTTCCACTTTATCTTTCATTGAATCTCTACCGCTTACTGTCACCTCTTTAGGTCCCTTATTCGGTAATTCCGTTGCGATTTGTGCAATATGTTTGGGAGTGTCGTCAGATCGTCTAACTTCCTCTATATTGACCGTATGCTTACCTTCCTCTGCTGAGACAGCAAGTCGCCCACCTTTTTTATCCTCTAATTGCATTGAAAGAGAATGAGACTTTTGTTCCACTTGAACATTACGAAAATCATGAGTATTTGCATATTCTGCCACAGTGGACTGCGTCGCTTGTAAATCTCTATTACTAGCGATAGTCACTGACACACGTGATGCCCAAGACGGTATCCCTTTTGCAGGAGCACTCGTAATTTGGCGTCTATCTTTTTTAGGTTCAACGCTCACAGGTGTAGGTGGAAGTGAATGTCTTTTTTGCTCAACTTCTTCAGACATTATGGACGCAGGTGTAGGCACTGGTTTAGGTGTACGTACAACTTCACTTGTTTCAGTACTCATTTTACTAGAGACTTCTGCTTTGCCGTCAGTAGGTGTAGACTTTGTTGCTTGTGGTGCTGGTGTAGGTGGTCCCGTAAAAAACGATTTAATAGACGAACCTAGTTGTTTGAAAAATAAACCTATACTTGTTAATCGACTCGTGAAAGTAGGTGCATTCTCACCGCCCAAAAATTTTGCTATTGTACTTATTGATTTTCCACTCGGCGCAGAAATATTGACACTCGGTTTATTTATAAACATTTCTCCCATATTATCCCGGAAGGCCTGATATGCCTTTACAGAAAACCCCTTCATCACTACATCTTTCCCACTCACCTCAATTGTTCGCCCACCCGAATACTCATACTTCGTATCCCCTTCTTTTTCCCCTTTCGTCCTTGTATACCCACCATGAGCTTTGCTCCAATTCTCGAAATCTGACTCCAAACTTTTAAAACCATTCGCAGCTCCATTCAACCGCACCTGATTATATTCATATTTCGCTTCCCCACTTTCCGCCGCCGCCCCTGCTTTCGCTTCTGCTTTTTCACCACCAAACAACCTTCCAACTGCCGCAAGTGCTTCCCTAAATCTTCCAAACAGACCAGGCGCCTCCACTTTTTCACTCAGCAGCGAATCTCTCTCTGTTCTCGGAGAATCTTCTGCGTCAGAATCACTACGTGGACTTGGCTGACCTATGTTTCCATGTTTTGCGCCAACACCTTCGAGGTTAAGTGTTGGTGCCGATTCCATACTGGCCTCCGCCCTTGAATCATTTCGTGCTGTATCAGTCATGTCTCTCCCCTTCTGTAATGTTTCCATACTGGAAATAGCGTTATTCAGTTTCACTCTCAGCAACTCTATAGCGACTTCATCTGCTGGAGTTTTCTCTGGCAAACGCTCACGCTCAGCAAGTGCATTCCTTAACGCCATTGCCTCTACCACTCTGCTATTAAATCGAGGATCATCCGTTTTTTGATTTAATATTAATTGAATAATTTTATTATCAAAATCCGTTGTAACATTTTCCTTAAAAACACGATGAGACATTATATCTCGAATAGCGTACTCTGTTCTTGCTTTTGCATAGGGAAATTCCTTCATGGTAAATTTCTCTTCAGATGCAGCTGCAATTTTTTTAGCTTCTTCTCTTTCTTCAGGTCTTGCTGATGCAATTTTCGACGTATTAGGCTCTCTGATATTCTCTGCCATTCTTGATTTTTCTTCATCTTTAAAACTAGCTTCAGATTCAGTGTCAGCTGAAGCTCCACGAGATAAAGCTTCATCATCTGCACTACTCAAAGCACTAAGCCCACTATTAATACTTTCGGTATCCTCTCGACTAATTGTTTCCGCATCGCTGGGTTCATTTGCTGTCGCTTTTTTATCACGAGTAACGTCGACTTCAGCAGGAATAGTTGATGTTATTTGTCCTAAAAAATTTAAAACAATACGAGGTGCTCGTAATATTGCAGCAAGAGGAGCCTGTACTATTCCACGAAGTACCTTATTGGGAATTGCTTGAGTTCCTCTCTGAATTCCTAACTCAGCAAGCAGTAATCCAAAATCTAATAAAACGAATGGGTTCAATGCTCGAGCTAAATTTACTTTAGAGATCTCATCGTCTTTACGTTTCCATAGTCCAAGTTTATCTCCTATTAAAATCGCAAAATCACGCACTTTGATTTTTTTCAAATTTGGGTTACTTTCAAATACATTATTTGTTATTGCAGCCCACCGACCTGATTCCCCACCTTTCTCACCGAATCCCTTCAATCCAAATCCCTGTATGGGTATCGTTAAGTCTTTTAATACTGTCTCTCCAAACGAAGCAGCTTCACTCAATCTAGCCGCATTTTCAATATTTTCTATTTTTGTATTAACTTGGGAGCTATTGCTCGGAGCATTATCACGTAATTTATTAGTAACCGCTTCTATAATAATTTCGCCATAGATATCGCTATTTTTTGTATAATATACGAGCAGTTCAAATAGCTCGCTTTCTTTTAATGCACCAGACTGAAGTATTTTTCCTAGTTGACCTAACTCATTAACATATCGATTTGACTTTAATTCGTGTACCAGAACAGCACGAGCATGAGGATCTTCGGCTAGTTTTTCTATATCACCTACATTACCTTTTTCGCTTAAAATAAAATCATTAACTCTTAAAAACATCTGAACAGGTTTTGCTGAATCCCCTAATTTTTCTTTTTTACTTAGATTTTCAAGAAGTTCTCTATCTCTAACAACATTAAATACACCATTTTGAATAAGCCTCGAAAAAACGACACCATTACCATCATTCTTTATCGATTTTAATGCTTCAACGAAATTATGATGCAGTGATTCACTCATCCTGATCAAACTTGCAAGATTACGTATTTCAACATCAGGCAGTGTTACATTTTTAGCAGGATCAAATAACTTTTCTAAAATTATTCCCAACTTAGCACTC
>CAZDFM010000466.1:0-3028 GCA_964504465.1 uncultured Pseudobdellovibrionaceae bacterium
TGATCGATCTGGGATTTGAGCGCCGCCTGCCACTGCGCGTTTTCTTTGAGCTGAAGCTCGTCACTGACTTTAGTAAATCTTCCCTATTCGGATTTATGATTTATGTAGACACCCACCGCGGAAATTAAGTTACGAACTACGTTGAGTCCAAGCCCGTCTTTTTCTTCAAGCGTCTTAGTTGTGAAGAAGGGGTCGAAAGCTTTCTTCAATGTGTCTTCACTCATGCCCGCGCCGGTGTCAGAGATTTCGAAAACCACTTTGTCTCCGCGCTCTTCACTCACAACCTCAAGTTCTTTTGGATGAGAAAGCGTCATGGACTCCATAGCGTTGCGAATGAGTTCTTCAAAAACCGTATCCAGTTGACCCGGGTTGGCCATGATCACGCCGCCGGCTTTAAGATCTTTTTTAAGTTTGATACCTGACTTTGAGATTTCACTTTGCATACGAGACAAAGCGCGATTCATAGACTCACGAACATCGACTTGCCGGTGTTCTTGGCGTGAGTCGCCAGAGATCTTTAAAAGATTCTCTAAAGTGTCACGGCTTTTACGGGCCTCTTTTTCGATATTTGAGAAATGCTCTTTGACGCTTTCGTCACGAGCTTTTGAACGTGCGAGCTGCGCGTGGCCTAAAATCGCTGATACAGGACCTTTCAGGGCCTGACTTAAACCGGCGCTGATCTCTTGGTAAGCTTTAAGACGAGCTTCATCTTGGGTTTGCGCGAGTTTTTCGGCACTCAGTTGAGGAGCAGCTGAGGCGGCGGTAACTGCTGGCACGCCTTGCGTTCGCAATTTTTCAAGTGGTTCAGAAATATTTTGCAGGTGACTTCCCACTTCTTCGGGTTCGCGCACTGGAAGTCGCTCGCTAAGAGAGATGACAAGGTCTTGCAAATAATTAAAAGCGTTCTCAAATGGTCTAAAGAGCCAAATGAGTATCCCACCTAAAATTAACATCAAAGCTAAAGCGTAGCCGAGGATGTTTAAAGTACTGCGTCCAAAAAATCCCATTGGACTTAATGGCTCCTGGCTTACAAATACGAGTAAATTGCTATTGCCAAGTCTTTCGAATGAAAACAGCACTTCGTTGCCGGCAAGGTTGGTTGCGATTTTATTGTTGTCTTCGCCCGCTTCAACCGGTGCCCCTAGGTTTTTTAAAACTTCATTTACAACAGGATGTTTTGCAAGCGAGGTCCCAACGTACTGTTGGCTCGTATAGGCGAGTGCCACGCCCGACTCATCTAGAAGGCCTGCTTCTTTTCCGGCTCGGCGAAAGGGATCAACCACATTTGCGAAGGTCGTCGCCGTTACAAACCCAACTCCGATTTTTGTAGGTGCGTTGTTGCCCTCAGCTGCCGCGAGTGGAATCAACAAGGCAAACAGCGGCTGTCCTTCGGGACTTTTTAGAGAATGAAAAACATGAAAATCAGAACCCACTTGCTCAAACGGCAGAGTCTCTAAAAGTTTAAGATGGCTACCGCTTTCCCAGCGGCTTGCGTAACCCGGTCGCATTGAGGCCCAGTCAGCTTGATATTTTTGGCCACTTTCTAGATTCATAATCGCGATCTCAACAAAATCGCTGTCCATAAAAGCCCGGTTGGGGCCTGGATTAGGCAATTTTCTGAGTGCGGACTCTTCAGAAAGAAGAAGAATAAGTTTTTGCGTTAACAGTTCGACTTCGGACTCGGCTAATTTTTTTGCCGAAAGCCCTTCGCTCATAAGATGGCCGCGCAGCTGATCTTTGGCTCGATTATGAAAAAACTGAGAATAACTCCATGAAGAAATAAGGGCGAGAGCCAATAGGCTTCCCCCGGCAATCAGAGCTAACTTCGAGCTAAATCGCATAGGCCTTCCTTGGTAGAGCAGCGAACTGGAAATACCCAACCATCCCGGTGAGTCTTATAGTTTGAGTTTCCTCAAAGTTATTCTACTGTTAGGGCGAAGAAAGAAGCAAGACTAAGGCAGGGTCGAGTGAACAAAGATACTGCAAAGCAGAATTTCAAAAGACTTTTTGTCTAAGCCCCACTATAGTCCAGCTCCGATGGAATTTTCATCTGCTGACTCCCCCAATCTAGGGACTACTCATTGGAACTTTTTGGTTATTGGCTCAGGCCTTGCGGGGCTTGCTTTTGCTCTTAAGGCCTCCAAAAAAGGCCGCGTCTTAATTTTATCCAAAACTGATCTTGAAGCGACCAACTCCTCAATGGCCCAAGGCGGAATTGCCGCCGCCATGGGAGAAAATGACAGCTTTGAACAACACATCGAGGACACGCTCATCGCAGGTGCTGGGCTTTGTAAACCTGAGGTGGTTCGCGACCTTGTGATGCAGGCACCTGACCGAATCGAAGACCTGGTCAATTGGGGTGTAAAGTTTGATCTCGGCGAAAATCAGACTTTTCAGTTCACAAAAGAAGGCGGTC
The DNA here is from genome assembly GCA_964504465.1 of uncultured Pseudobdellovibrionaceae bacterium. Classification (GTDB taxonomy): domain Bacteria; phylum Bdellovibrionota; class Bdellovibrionia; order Bdellovibrionales; family UBA1609; genus CAZDFM01. Next base: position 2,417 of record CAZDFM010000466.1, read on the forward strand.
ATTCTCAGCGTCGCATTTTACATATTGCAGATCACACGGGCCAAGAAATTCACCGACAGCTTCTCGCAAAGGCCAAAGCCGCGCCTCAAATTTGTTTTATGGAACAGGCCTACGTCGTCGATCTCATCACATCAAGGGATTTAAAAACCCATCCAGTTGGGCCCGCAGAGTGTTTGGGTGCATATGTGCTCGATAAAAAAACAAACGAAGTACAGACACTCACTGCCGATTTTACTTTGCTCGCGACGGGTGGAGCCGGCAAAGCCTATTTGTACACTTCAAATTGGAGTGGTGCGACCGGAGATGGTTTAGGTCTTGCGCATCGAGCAGGTGCCCGGCTTGCTAACTTAGAATTTATGCAGTTTCACCCGACGTGTTTGTATCATCCAAACGCGCGAAACTTTCTTATCTCTGAAGCTATTCGTGGTGAAGGTGGTGAACTCATCGATGAAAAAGGCCACGCCTTTATGAAAAGTTATGATACACGCGGAAGCCTTGCTCCCCGTGATATCGTGGCTCGTTCGATCGATGCAGAAATGAAGAAAACTGGCTCGGCTTGCGTGTTTTTAGATATTACTTCTAAGTCAGAAGAGTATTTAAAAACTCGGTTTC
>CAZDFM010000467.1:0-3028 GCA_964504465.1 uncultured Pseudobdellovibrionaceae bacterium
GAATTCGGCGAACGACTCTATAAAATTTCCAAAATCTACAACAAAAAAACTTATCAAGCAGAAAAACCCGCAATTCCACTTCCTGGAGTCATTTCTTGGAACTATCAATTGCAAGGTCCTTTGCGAGACCGTGAAGCTTCAATTTATATTATCGATATGTTCGATAACACTGCGGCCAAAATTTCGGAGCTGAAAGCAAAAGGTCACACCGTCATCTGCTCTATTTCAGCAGGGGCCTATGAAAACTGGCGTTCAGATGCGAGTGAGTTTAGGTCAGAAGAACTCGGCCGCAATATCGGCAGAACGAGCGAGCGTTGGCTTGATACACGATCAGCCAATGTCAGACGCATTATGCTCGCACGTTTAGACATGGCCAAAGCTAAAGGCTGCCACGGGATTGATTTTGACAGCGTGGATGGCTATACGAATTCTACAGGCTTTGCGTTAACCGCTGAAACACAACTTGCGTACAATAAGTATTTAGCTTTTGCTGCGCACGATAGAAAACTCATCTTGTCTCTGAACAACACTCCCGGTCTGGCGGCCCAGTTATCAAGCATTTTTGATTTTGCGATTGCCGAACAGTGTTTTCAATACGGGGAGTGCGGAAAATATCAAAACTTCATTACTCGTGGAAAGCCAGTTCTAGCTGCTGAATACGGCGCTTTTTCAAGTCGGTTTTGTACTGAAGCCAAACAGGGTCTTTTGTCATTGGTGTTCTTAAGCTCTGAACTTGATGGTTCGCGCTTTGAAACTTGCGATTGATCTCTATTTAGCCTTATAGCCTTGGCCTTCAATTAATAGCATAAACTCGGCTTTTTCGACTTTTAGCTTTTTCATTACAGCCTCGGGGCGCCCTCTTAAAATCGTCTCATCTTCCATGCTGAGGTTTAGACCCAAGACGATGTTACGGTCAGGCAAATGAGTTTTAAGGTCTTCTAGAAGCTTTTGGAGGCGATAAGGGGTATCCATTAAGAGAATGGGCCGCTTTTCTGTTTTGAGTTCTTTTAAAGCTTGTTCTCTTTCATCTCCACGAGCAGGAATAAATCCTCTAAAGACAAACTGATCTAAACGTTGACCACACAAGCTAATAAAACAAGAAAGCGACGAAGGCCCCGGAAGGCTTCGGACCCGAATGTCTCTTTCATAACAGGCTTTAATTAAATCAGAGCCTGGGTCGCAGAAAGCCGGGGTCCCGCAGTCGCTGACCAAGGCCACTTCGTACTCTTTGCATAGCTCAACGAGTTCAAGCAGATCTTCTTTTTCAGAATGTTCATTTAAAACAAAATGCTGTTGTCCAGCTGGAGCTTCGACTTGCCTTAAGAGCCTTTTAAGTTCTTTCCACTCTTCTCCAATTACGACTTGTGCGGACTTGAGAGTTTCTGCCGCTCGGGGAGACAGGTCTCCGGCATTTCCAATAGGGGTGGCTACAACATATAAAGGCATAGTTTCCTTAAGTTTTAAGAGAAGTCTAAATTTTATATTTAGCTTGGTTTCGGCAAATTTTAAATGCTAGTTTCGCCGCATGGAAAAAAAGTGGAAAGTCCTTGAAACTGAAAACATATTTTCAACTCCGATCATGAAGCTGCGATCTGAAAAATGCGAACTCCCAGACGGCCGGGTTATGCCCAAATACTATATCGTCGACTTCCCAGACTGGGTCCACGTCGTAGCCATAACCGAAAAACAAGAGGTCATTCTTGTTGAACAATATCGGCACGCAACCCGAAAAACCTACTGCGAGATTCCGGGCGGGACACTCGATCCGCATGTCACAGAATCGCCTCTAATTGCCGCTCAAAGAGAGCTTCAAGAAGAAACCGGGTACACCTCTTCAAATTGGAAGTGTATTGGTATTCACGAGCCCAATCCTGCGATCCAGACTAATCGTATTCACACGTACTTAGCTTTAGATTGTAAAAAGACGCATGAGCTTAATCTTGATCCCTATGAGGATCTCACAGTTTTATTAAAGCCACTTCGAGAGGTATTTGAAATGCTCGAGCAAGGTCGCTTTGACCATTCGCTCATGATGTCGTCATTGGTTTTAGCAAAGCCTTATCTAAAGTAGCCATAAGCCAAAAATAAACGATAGGTATTTAAACGATAAGTTTTCCAAACGATAAGTTCAATTGGTGAGATCCAAAACCCAATTGTAGTTGGTCATTCCGATGCCAAATTTTCCATAACGAGCATCAAGCATATTTCTGCGGTGGCCTGGAGAGTTCATCCAGGCTTCTAAAACCGCACGGTTTGTTTTTTGTCCCTTGGCAATGTTTTCTGCTGCTCGCTGAAATGAAATTTTATCAGCTCGGAGACGGTCAAAGGCGCTTTCACCTTGAGGATTTGAGTGGCTAAAATAACCACGTTCATACATATCTTCGGCGTGATCTTGTGCCACGGAATTAAGACCCAGATTAATTTTGAGCTGCGGTAGATTATATTTTTGTCGAAGTCGGTTCAGCTGTTTACAGAAATCAACGGCGAGTTCGTCGATCTCTTCTTGCGCCATGAGGCTTTGAGGTTCGCAGGCTTTATTAATTGAACTTGGTGAAGCTGCAGCTGCGGGTTTACTTAAAAGTATTGCCATGCTGATTGATAAGATAAGACCCAGTTGCTCGAGTAGACTCAATTTTTGCGTCGCACTTTTTTGCATACGTGTTCTCCCTTTGCTTGTCCTTAAGCGTAGGGCGCCATCTTATGTCAGAAGGCGAAAGGACCAAAATTAAAACAACAGATGTGAAGAGCTAAACGGAATCTTAAAAGTTGTGAATTAATAAGGAAGGATTTCGCGGCAAGCCTGAGTTCCCAAGAAGTTCTGTAATTCAGCAGACATAAGATTTTTGTGAACTTCGAGAGATTCATCCATCTCTTCGAGCCAATTTTTAAACAACTCGATTTGTGTCTGGGGCTCAGTTGCGACTTCACTTTTTAAATTTAAAGTCAGAGCGCGTTCTGGACTTTTGACGTATGCGATTCGTTTTTCAAACAGCCGGGCTTGTTGCAGAAATTTATCAAGCGAGTCCTG
>CAZDFM010000468.1:0-3028 GCA_964504465.1 uncultured Pseudobdellovibrionaceae bacterium
CCTGAAGATATCGCAAAAAATATCGAACTCCCAATGGCGTCTAACACTCAGATGGCTGAAACCGGTTTATAAGATATGGTTTCTCCTGAAGGTATCAAAATCAACAATGAGTTCGTTGCGATTGAAGATATCGGTACTTACCTCCAAAAGGTTCACGCTGATCTTAAAGTTACAGATGAAGCTCGTTCTAAAAAATTAATCATTCAGGCTGATAAAGATTCTGACTTCGGAAACTTAAACCCGATCGTTTTAGCCGGCACTCAAAGCGGCTTTGAAACAATCATGTTTGCAGCCCTACAAATGGAAGAGAGCAAGTAATGAAATCTCAGGCCGTTTTCTCTCTTATTTTAACTTCGCTCGTGGTATTGGCTCCAACCAAGACCGTGGCCCAAGTTGGGAAAATGGACATGAATACTCACGATATCGTGATTCAAAAACTTGAAAACGCGGTTAACACTCTTGACAAAAAGATCGGTCAAAAAGCTCCGATCATCTTAAGACTTGGTGATCTTTATGCTGACCGTGCACGTCTAAAGTTTATTGTTGAGACTGAAAAGAACTGTAAGTCTTGCCACGGTTCAACTGAAGATCGCAAAGCCGCGATCAAACACTATCGTTCAATTATCCCACATGTTACCGGCGACACTCAGGCGCAAGCTCTGATTCAAGCGGCTCACCTTTATAAAATGAACGGTGAAACTAAAAAAGCCCTTGAGGTTTATAAGTCTGTTGCAGAGAGCAAAAAGAAGTATGCCCCTGTAATGAAGGGCACAGCACTTGGCGGAGTAGGCGAAACTTACTTCCAGATGGGCGAATTTAAAAAGGCTATGCCTTATTTAACTCGCGCTTTAAAGATCGAAGACACGCCTCAACGTGGTTACTTACAATATAGACTTGCTTGGTGCCAATTAAACCAAGGTCAAACTAAAAAAGCCATCGGCACGATGGAAGACCTTTTATCTAAGCCCGAGCTTTTACAGCTTCAATCAACAGCTCCAGGCTCTGACCGCAACTCATTTCATGAAGACGTGTCACGCGATTTCGCCACCTTCTTAGCCAAGACTTCAATTGGACAAAAAGAAATCGATCGTCTCTTAGAAAACTCACCTGATGCAGTTAAGCGTTCGAATCTTTATTTCCTTGGAACCGAGACTGATCGTTTAGGCCAAAAACACAGTTCACTTTTGGTCTGGAACAATTATGTTTCACAAAATGAGCTTTCAGAAAAAGAAGAGCTTGAGATCCTTATTCGTGTAGCTCAACTTCAATATGATATCGCCAACTTTAAACAAGCTTCTGAAGACTTTGACCGTGCTATTACTTCTTGGAAAAAGCGTGGTTGCAAAGGCGAGGACTGTGAAGAACTTCGTATTCGCTTAAGAAACTTTGTTACCGTTTGGAACAAAGCTAATAAAAAGAACCCTACTCTCCCCTTGCTTCGTGCTTATCAAAGCTACGTAAGCCTGTTTAATACTGACGTCGAAATGATGTACTGGGGTGGTGACGTGGCTCGAATCATTGATCGCCCAGGCGATGCAATGAACCTTTATTATCAAACTTCAATCGTAGCTCACGACCTAATTAGAAAGAAGTCGGACCGTAAAGATATAAATAAGATCTTTGAAGGTTCATTGATTTCTCAAATCGAAATGGCTGAAGCCACAAAGAACGCTGTTAACCGTAAGAAAGCATATGATCACTACTTAGCTCTTAATCCTCAAGGTGCAAAAGCTTTAGAAGTGAAGTATCAGCTCGCAAAACTTATTTACGATGCTGGTAAGTACGACCAGGCAGCCGTTGCCTTTAAAGCAGTTGCTTTCGAAAAAGAAGAAAAGCAACGACCTTTAAGAATTAAAGCTGCTGACTTATCTCTTGATGCTTTAGCACTAATTAAAAAAGACGAGACAATCGAATCATGGAGCCCAGAGTTTGCTAAGCTTTTACCAGAGCGTAAATCTGAGTACTTACGCCTTCAAAGAAAAGCTTCTTTAAACTTGGTCGCTCAAACTCTAAAAAACCCTAAGAGCTCAATGAGTGATTACCGCAAAGCTCAAACCAGATTGTTGAGCGTGAGCCTTTCTGAGGCAAGCCCGCAAGAAACCATCTCGTATTATAAAAACAAAATGCTTTTAGGCGAATTCTTAAAAGATCTTTCGCAAGTTGAATCAGCGTCGATTGCTCTTCTTAAAATGAAAGGCCTCTCAGATTCTGACGAACGCCTAGCACTTCAGTATCAATTGTGGGTGGCTGAAATGCGCCTCGAGTTCTCTAAAGCGTTTGAGCTTAGCAAAAAAGTAGAACTTAAAGCTGTTAGTCGAGATCAGAAATTCTTAAAACAAGCGATCTTCGCAGAGCTTGCCGGTAAAAACTCAGAAGATCTTTACCGTGAGTTTATTAAAGCCACTCCAAATCGCCGAGATGCCAATGTGATCCGCGCGACTCTAGTTCGTAAAGAACGCAATATGTGGCCAGATATTATTGCAGATGCTCATAAACTCGTGAGCACTCCTGAGATTTTGGCGGCTCTTTCATTAGAGGCTTACTCTAAAAATAAAGACCGCAAGTCTGCAGAAAAAGTTCTTAAGTATAAGCAGATCCAGAATCATCCAGAAGGCCGTGCTTTGGCTCGAACGATCTTCTTAGAAGACTTCACAAAGTTTGAGCAAAAAATCAGCCGTCATAATATTGCCTCTTCAAGCGACAAGCTTTTGGCTCGTACTCTTAAAGAACGTATCGACATGTTAGGTGAATCAGAAGTTTGGGCTGCTCAAGCAGTTAAGTCGACTGATTGGACCCTTCAGTTGTTGACTTTAAATCGCGTGGCTTCTGAAAACGCTCGTCTTTATAAGACTTTAATGGGTCTTCCAGTTCCTCGTGCTCTTAACAAAGCGCAAAGAGCTGAATATCAGACTATGCTTTCAGCCCAAGCAGCTCCATTTAATACTAAAGCCAAAAACATCGAAGACAAACTTGATGAACTTTGGTCCAACAGCGACGCCATTGCACGAATTAAGACTGACATCAAAAT
>CAZDFM010000469.1:0-3027 GCA_964504465.1 uncultured Pseudobdellovibrionaceae bacterium
CCCCACAGGCTCTACGGCTTATAATCTGGCGGCAGGTGGACCGATTCTCCATCCCGAAAGTAAATCTATCGTCGTGACTCCAATTTGCCCTCACAGCTTAACAAGTCGGCCCACAATTATTCCCGACGATAAAGAATTGATTTTTGAGCTCAACGACAAAGGTATGAAAGCCTTTCTGACCATCGACGGCCAAAAATACGGCGAGATCTCGACCCAAGATAAAGTGGTCATTGAACGCTCTGAATTTGATCACTGCGTATTGCGTAGTCCTGAGCACAACTATTTTAACCTGTTACGAGAGAAATTAAGATTCGGCGAGAGGGCTTAAATGCTTTTAGAACTTAAGGTCAGAAATTTTGCAATTATCGACAGTCTCGATGTCCACTTCGAAGATGGCTTAAATATTTTAAGTGGCGAAACCGGCGCCGGTAAGTCTGTCATTTTAAAAAGTCTGGCTCTTATGATGGGTGAAAAGGCACTTGCGGATACGGTTCGTGCCGGCGCAGAACAAGCAGTCATCGAAGGAACGTTTGAACTCAGCGACCGCCCTGATATTCCTACTGTATTAGAAAAGTTCGGTATCGAGTGCGATGAAGACCTTTTGATCGTCCGAAGGATTGTAAGTTCTCAGGGAAAATCTCGCGTTTATTTAAATGGAAGTCCCGTTCCGCTTTCGACCCTTCGTGAAGTTGTGTCTCCCCTCATCACGGTGACGGGTCATGCTGCACCTCTTATTGAAATGACCGGTCAACACGACAATCGGCATTTGCAGTCAAAGTCCTACCACCTTGATCTCTTAGATAAGTACACGGGCTCTTGGGGACTTCGCCAAGAAATCACAGCGGGTTTCTTAAAACTTCGAGAAATGCAGCGTGAAGTTCGAAGCCTTCGCGATGCAAGCCGGGATCAAGTTCAGCGTATTGATTTTTTGCAGTATCAACGCGATGAGATTATGGCCCTTGACCCAAAAGTGGGCGAAGAAGAAGAGCTCACTCAAAGAATGAACCGAATTAAAAATTTCTCGCGCCTGAGTGCTTTTGTTTCGATGGCTGAATCAAGCCTTTACAGCGACGACGACAGTGTCTTGGTTCGAATTCATCAAACGATTCAAAAAGCCCAAGAGATGAAAAGCTTAGACCCCGATATGGTTGCAAAGCTTGATAGCCTCTCGCAGGCGAAAACCTTGATCGAAGACACCGTTTACGAACTTCGCAATTATGGTAAAGATCTCGACGCTGACCCGAACGAACTCAATGATCTCGAAGAGCGCTTCACGTCACTTCGTCGTTTGCAAAAAAAGTACGGAGCTCGAGTCGAAGATATTTTGACCGCGCTCAGTGACATCAACAAAGAGATCGAGACTTTGTCTTCGTCAGATGAACGAATCGCCCAGCTTGAAAAAGAGATGATAGCACTTTCAAATAAGCTTCGGACTCAAGCGGAAGATATTCATACTCGCCGCACGAACGGCGCAATTCTGCTCACGAAAGGCGTCAACGATGAACTCAGTGACCTGAATATGAAGGGTGTTGAGTTTTCGGTTGAAATCGCGTGGATGGATGAACTTCAAGCAACTGGCCAGAGCGACGTCGAGTTTATGACCCGTTCTTCAAAAAAGGATCAGCCGCGCCCACTTGCCAAATTCGCCTCAGGCGGAGAACTGAGCCGTATCCTCTTGTCTTTAAAGCGAGTGGTGGGCCATTCGGATCAGCCTCACACTTATTTGTTTGATGAAGTTGACACCGGAGTCAGTGGTCCTACCGCTGAAAAAGTCGGGCGAAAGCTCAAGTCCATCGCAAAAGGCCAACAAGTAATTTGCGTCACTCACCTGCCTCAGGTCGCCTCTTTTGCTGATGCTCATTTCTTAATTGAAAAGAACCCGGGCAAAAAAGGCGTTCAAATGAAGATCGAGCGCTTAACAAAAGAGCTTCAGGTGAACGAAATCGCGCGCCTCATTTCAGGAGAGAAAATCACTAAGACCAGTGTCGAACACGCAAAGCACCTGCTCACTGAGTCCAAACTGTAATGATCAAAAAAATCAAACATCACGCGGTCATTTTTGGCACAAAGATCAGACCGAGTGAGTTTCTGATGTTGGTTGGAAACCTCTCGTTTTCGACGGCCTTTTCAATTGTTCCCACTTTTGCACTTTTGCTTGCGACCGCTAATTTTATGGGAGATCTGGGTTTGGTCATGGAGGCTTTTCGGCCCGAACTACTCAGGTTCTTTGGCTTTAGCGATGATCTCGTCGACATCCTGACCGAAACCCTCAATGGCTTACATTTTTCTGAACTTGGGTTCTTTGGCTTTTTAGGATTGCTCTATGTTTCGACCGATTTGATCAGCACCGTTGATTCTGCGGTTCACCGAATTTGGCAAGAGCGCTCAAGACAGTTTCGCCTTAAACGAATCGCTCTTTTCTGGTCGATTTTATTTTTCTTGCCGCTTGCGACAGTCGTTTTTATGGGAGCGTTTTCATTTGAAATCTTAAACGCCGTGATGGTGTATCCACAAAAGATCTTACCGCTTGTGGGTTGGTTTTTAGGTCTTCTTTTACTGAATATGTATGCGCCCTACGAACATGTACGCTGGAAAGCTGCACTCATTGCCTCTATTTCTGCAAGCGTCGTACTTTGGATTCTAAAAGTCGTCTTTTTTTGGGCAAACGGCGCGCTCTTTAACTATAGCAATATCTATGGCTCAGTCGCATTTTTGCCGCTGCTTTTACTTTGGATCAAACTCACCTGGCAGGTGGTCTTAGGCTCGGTCATTTTTTGCAGGCTTCTGCACTTCAGAATGCTTCGTAAGTCTCCTTTGTTTGATCTCGAAGACCTTCAGTCTTAGATCTCTCGAGCTTGCAGACCAAGTTCCACTTCGGTGTTGTTATCAAGTAAGTCTACCGACTCACTAAATGGTTTTAGGGCTTCTACAATGGTGTCTTTTTTGGAGCCGTTGACTTCGACCATAAGCAAATGTCTAAACTGCGTTTCGCCCTGCACTTTTTCATGTCGGATCACATACTGTACT
>CAZDFM010000470.1:0-3027 GCA_964504465.1 uncultured Pseudobdellovibrionaceae bacterium
GTTTCGCGGATTCGGGATATAAGTTTGCACCCGCCTGGTTGGTTTATGCGAATCTCAACTGGTCGCCAAAAGCTTATCAAAATTTAATTCCAGACAGCGACCAAAGGCTCATTTTTGATAAGAAAGAGGCGAGTGTGGGGTTGCAGTACTCATTCGGTCTTATTGGAAATGTTGCTTTCGGATATGTCTATAATTTTGATCGTCGGTTTGTTTTGGGCGAGTCACTACAAGATAATAATCGCGAAACTCTCGAAATCGGGCAAGCTACAGGCTTTAAGCTGCGCGCAAGAGCGAGTTTTTAACCCTCTTACTTTTTACGGCAAGAAAGAGGGAATAATTTTAAATAAGACGATCTAGTTTATCGAAAGCCGAGCCCCAACCTTGAGTCATGCTGCTTTTCATTTCGATAAAGGCTTGAAGTTCTTCTTTCGAGACTTCGCCGATCGGTTCCCAAATGACTGTAGCTCGAGCCTGATTTTCACCTTCGCTTACAAAGATTACACGAGTGAGAAGCGTGTCAGGCCAGGTGGGCACATAAGGATGTTTTGAGAGCTTTTCTTTTTCGTCGCAAAAAATTTGTGAGTACTCAAGGTAACGAGGCGGGTCGATCTTTCGATAAGTCATCTGCCCATACATGGCGATTCCGTTCCCATAGGTCATTTTGTAAAAGGTCGTTTTTCCTTCTCGAATTTCATCGCGAAAATATTCCATTACAACGTTGTCTGGACCTAACCACTGCGAAAAATGTTTTGGATCTGTCCACATTGCAAATAAGTTTTCGACCGAAGTTTCAAAACTTCGAGCGGTAACAAATACCTCTTTATTGAGTTCTTCTTTCTCGAGATATTCGGCCAAGCGGTCCCAAGTTGAATTGCCTTGTGCTTGTTTGATGAATTTTTTCGATTGCTGAGCCTTCTCTGGAGTTTCAAAGGTCATGGTCATATCCATATGAGTTTTGCCTTTAACTTCTTTAAAGGTAACCGTGACTTTAAAGAGGGGAGGTTGAGTTTCATTGGCGCCATGGTCGTAAACTAAAAGTTTATGCTTTTCGACCTCATGATAATAGGTTCGGTTCGGATAGTCAGTGCCGTCTGGTCCGTGCATCGTATAGTGCCAGTGGCCGCCAGGCTTTAATTCTTTACTGTGAGTCGTTAAGGTGAACCCACGTGGTCCCCACCACTTTGCAGTTTGCTCAGGATCGGTCCAAGCCTCCCAAACTGTTTTTATCGGAGCATCGTAGATGCGTGAGAGTTTAAGATCTTTGGAATCATTTTTTGGGGGCATGAGGTTTTCCTTTCGGTTTTTTCGAAGACTTCTTGGTTTTTTTTGGAGCAAGAGTTTTTAAGTAATCGTCTAAACGATCAAAGCTGGCTTCCCAGAAGACGCGGTAATCTTCCATCCAGTTGGCGACGTCTTTAAATGCTTCCTGATTGATTTTGCAGGGGCGATACTGAGCGTCCACAGACTTCGAGACAAGTCCTGCCTTTTCGAGCACCTTAATGTGTTTTGTGACGGCAGGAAGGCTCATATCCTTTAAAAATGGTGCGGCTAATTCGGAGACATTCGCTTCGCCTTTTGAAAGACGCGCCAGCATGGCTCGCCTTGTCGGATCTGCCAGAGCGGCAAAGGTTTGGCTTAAAGGATCATGCATTAATAAACCTCGTTGTTAATTAACCAGTTAGTTAAGTATAGGTCCGATTTTGTGTTTCGTCAAGGGCTCCGTAAGTGTCCATAATCAGGCGATGTTTTTATTTATGGTCACAAAGACATGAAAAAGCTGAATCTCAAAGCCGGCTCTTTTAAATTGAGTAGCATGAGTAAGAAAACCGTTTTCACAGCTCGGCCTTTTGTTCCTGCTTCCCATAGTTTAAAGCGACTCGCGGATGCTGCACAAGAATGCCGTGGGTGTGACTTATATAAAAACGCGACACAAGCGGTTTTCGGCGAAGGACTAAAAAAATCTCGCATTATGTTTGTCGGCGAAGCCCCCGGAGATCGAGAGGACGTTGAAGGTCATCCATTTGTTGGACCCGCGGGGAGACTTTTTGATAAAGCTTTGAAGGATGCAGGGATCCAACGCGAAGACGCTTTTGTGACGAATGCAGTTAAACATTTTAAATCAATACCGCGCGGTAAACTTCGACTTCATCAAAAACCCAACACGGCAGAAGTAAAGGCTTGTAGGCCATGGCTTGAGGCCGAAATTGAAACTGTGAAACCCGAGATCATCGTGTGCTTAGGTGCAACTGCTGTTCGATCGGTGTTTGGCAGAACCGCAACAATTAAGTCGCTTCGCGGAGCTTTTCATAAGACTGAATTAAGCGCACAAACTTTTGTGACAACTCACCCTTCAGCAATTCTCAGAAGTCTTCCGCAAGATCATGAGAAAAACTATAAAGCCTTTGTTGAAGATCTAAAAGTGATACGGAAACGGCTGTAATCATTTTCGAAATTTTAGTTTAGCGAGAGTATTCAAAGCCGACTTTGACTATATCTTTCTCAAGTATGGTGAACCAGCGAACTTGCGCCTTAGTATCGGGCAGTTGGCCGACTCTACAATTGCAGTTCATATTCTCTTTGATCTTAACAGAGGTATTAAATAAGGCCGCAAAACCGGTTTTAGATTCATTTAAAACTAAACCTAACACGGTCTCGGATTTCTTTTCTGACGAGCCAAAATTTACTTGTGCGAGCGTATTTGGATCCGGAGCAAATCGGATGCTGCGTTTTTTGGGCATTATTGTTTTTAGAGCTTTGTGTGTCGCTTTCGCCATAGACTAAAGCTTAACTGAATTCATTTAGCAAAGTTAAGCGGAATCTTAAGGCATAAACGAAATTGCGAGATAGGCTGCCATAATAATCAAATGGATGACTCCACTTAAAGAGGTTGTACGTCCTGAGGCAAAAGTAAAACTTCCCGCTATAAAGGTGAGCAGTAAAAAGACGATGCCTTTAGAGTCTAGGCCTAAGGTCAAGGGTTTGTCGGCGATCAAAGAAAAGAAGCACACTACCGGAATAGTGAGCGCA
>CAZDFM010000471.1:0-3027 GCA_964504465.1 uncultured Pseudobdellovibrionaceae bacterium
CTCTCCACTACCGAGAACTCATCACCGGTGCGCGTGTGCAGGCAAGTGTAAGCTCTCTTGCCGCAATGGGAGCGAAGATTGCCGCCGGAAACGACCTCTACACTTGTGCGGCTAAACGGTACTACTCCTATTTTACCGGAGTGAATGTAGATGTGCTTAAACCTGCCGAAAAAGAACTTGATAAGTACCATCAAGATCTCGTGGTTAAACTCGCAAAAACTTTAAAAACTTCACAGAGTGTTCGTACGATGCTCGCCGAACTCTTTAAGTCTGAGCCCTTCCGGGCGAGTGATTACAAGCAGAGTTGGGAGGTTGCACCATGAGTGTTAAATTCTCTCGGCGCCGTTTCTTAAAAGAGATTTCAAAAAGTTTTGGCTATCTTGGTTTAAGTGCCGTAGGCCTTGAACTCCTAGGCAAATCGATTCTTCAAAAGGCACTGGCCGCAAGTGGTGCAAATGCACTTAACCCTTCTGGCTATTATGTACATTGGACTTTTCCGTCGGCACCGCCGCGCTGGTACTTTGATTTATTGCTGACTCCACAGGGGCAAACTTCTAGCAATTTTATTCCTGGCGGATTCGGAAATATTTTTGAGAACGTAGGTAGCGCGGTCACCGTTGCACACCGCGCAGACAAACATGTCATTAACGGTAAAACAATCTACCTTCCACCCGTCTGGTCATTTACACCACCGGGACAAACCGATTTTAAATCCATTTTGCCGCACACTCTTTTTATACGGGGCATGGACATGGAAATCGACAATCACGGGCTTTCGAACCAAAGACAAGTAAGCCCGGTGATTGGTGGTATTAGTATTTCTGGAGCAGTTGCTGATAAAGCGGCACGCGCCTTTCCAGCTATTACGGATCCTGGCAGTAGTGCGGCTCAAGGTTTTAAAAGTGCACGTGGGCTCGCTCGTTATGATGCGACCTATACGGTAAATAATACGGTCAACCCTGTTAAAACTTTGCTTAAACCCTTTGAACCATTTTTTGCGGGCAGATCTCAGCACTCGGGAGATCAAATCGCACTTCAAGAGCAAGCTTTTAAAGAGTTCGAAAAACAAGCGACTCAAAAAGGAATTAATTCGGGCTCGCTCAATTTGATGTACGACAATGCGATGCAGTTGATTGCAGACAATGTAATTTCAATCGGTGAACAATGGCAGGGTGTTTTCAGTAAGTATTCAAACCTTATCGAGTCTGCCTTTAAGGGACAAATCGGAAAGCTTCCCGGCGTTATGGATAAAGCCATTCCAGGCTCTACAACAGACGTTCGATTTCGCTATGAACGAACTGCTGCGGACACTTTGAATTTGGCTGACATTCGGCAAATGATCCAAGACACCACAATTATTCCACGGCTTGCTGAAAATTTTGCGATCGCCGAACTGACCCTTGATTCGTTAACTTCAAATTTAACATTGTCTGCGCTGCCGTTTCAGCGGGTCAATTTTAACGGGACAAAGAATTCGACTCACGATCAGCATTTCGTGGGTACCGTCGTTCAGACAATCCAAAACACTCTTTTTTACCGCGCATTTTTAGCTGGCCTTACTGAGCAAGTGCGAGTCCTCAAAGAAAAAGGACTTTTCGATCGGACCGTGATTCATATCTCTGCAGAATTTAACCGTGCGCCTCGAATTGATGGTTCTGGCTCGGATCATCTTCCGCACGGGAGTAACGCCACAATTATTTCGGGAATGATCAATGAAGTTGGTGTAGTTGGAAACATTAAAAAAGGCGGAATCCCAGGATCGACTAATTATGTAGGGACTTTTGGATATGCAGCCAACTACGAATTAGATAAGTTCGTTCGACCAATCCAAGTAAACGATGTCGCCCTCACAATCACCTCAATGCTTGGAGTAGAAAGCGTCGTCACAAACGGCCGTTCACTTTTAGCTCTTGATACCGCGACCGGCAAATGGAAGGTACGCAAAGCGGAGGCTAAAAATGAAGCCTAAGCAAAAGATTGCAGCCGTCGCACTTTCTATCTTGTTAATTCTGATGGGCTTTCAAAACTGTGCTCAAGAAAACGCCTTTCAATCCGCGGCAATTAATTCTCTAGAAATGCAGTCGATTGAGCCTGATATTCTACCTCCACCTGAAGAGCATAAAAAAACTGAAGTAGTTACCACATACGAAACTATTCTCGCAGACCGATACTATTTAAAATCCCTCTTTGAAGATGTCTTTGGCACAACTGCAGGCACAAAGGACTCAACGAGACTTTTTCTGAACGCCATGGATTTTGGCTCTCCTTGCTCTGTGCACGAGTCTTACTTTAAAGCAGGTCGTGCACTCGTTAACACAATGGAAAATTGTGGACCAAGCAGCACCAACCGCATTGCAGCTTCTCTTACACCTAAGACAACCGTCATCCGCCAGGCCTTAGTCACTCGTGCCTGTTCGGATTTAACAAAGGATGCGGTCACTCTTGCCTTTGCGCTCAAAAAAATTGAGCCCGCTGGTGGTGCACCCAAAGTTACTTCAGCGAATCTACTTGCAGCTTATAGATTGTTTTATCGAGGTAAACCCGATCCACACCAAGGGCTCATCGACTCTCTGGCTATTATTGCTAACTCCAATGGTGGACCGAGCCTCCAGTCTTGGGGTTCGACTCTCTTCACCGTTTGCGCCTCTGGGCATTGGCAGACGCTATGAGATTTGTATTTTTCTTCGCCGCTCTGTTCGCTCTACAGGCAGAGGCCTCAAGCCTCTCGATTCGACCGCTTTACGAAAGCGAGTCGTTTACGCCCACAGCTTATATACCTTTTAAAGTCGAAAGCAACGAGGGTAATTCCGTCGAAATTTTAAAGGCAGTGCTTTAGCCACAAACAAAAGAATGCGGCGTTATTCACGATCGCTACCGGAAAGATATTTTTCTCGTAAAATGTAATATCGAGTATGGAGGCCTCCGCGTTGAGCTCACAACTCTCGAGGCCGGCCGTGGAGTGATCGTAAAGTTCGGCCCTCTAAATGTTAAAGTTCCATTTGCAGATGTGGTAGTTGTTCCACCAGA
>CAZDFM010000472.1:0-3019 GCA_964504465.1 uncultured Pseudobdellovibrionaceae bacterium
ATAAACAATGAATCGCGAGAATTTGTCAAAATAATTCCAGCGTATTTCTTAGTTTAGGAAAAACTTTTGTGAGAACGTTTTTGAAAATGTTCTTTTTTGAGAGTTTGATCCTGGCTCAGGATGAACGCTGGCGGCGTGCCTTAAGCATGCAAGTCAAGGGGCCATAGCAATATGGTACCGGCGGACGGGTGAGTAACGCGTGGGAATCTTCCCAGAAGAGGGGCATAGCCAGCCGAAAGGTTGGGTAATTCCCCATGTGATCGAAAGATTAAAGGCGCAAGCCGCTTCTGGATGAGCCCGCGTCCTATCAGCTTGTTGGTGGGGTAAAAGCCTACCAAGGCGACGACGGGTAGCTGGTCTGAGAGGATGGTCAGCCACAATGGGACTGCGACACGGCCCATACATCTACGGATGGCAGCAACTGGGAATCATGGACAATGGACGAAAGTCTGATCCTGCGACGCCGCGTGGAGGATTGAAGGCCTTCGGGTTGTAAACTCCTTTTGCATAGGAAGATTATGACGGTACTATGCGAATAAGCACCTGCTAATCACGTGCCAGAAGCCTCGGTAATACGTGAGGTGCGAGCGTTATCCGGATTCATTGGGCGTAAAGAGTTGCGTAGGCGGTTTATCGCATTTTGTTTAAAAGCCCTAGGCTCAACCTAGGTTTTGGGCAAAATATGGGTAAACTAGTAGGATAGAGAGGGTACTGGAACTGATGGTGTAGCAGTGAAATGCGTTGATATCATCAGGAACACCAAAGGCGTAGGCAGGTACCTGGCTATCTCTAGACGCTGAGGCACGAAAGCTAGGGGAGCGAAGCAGATTAGAGACCTGCGTAGTCCTAGCCGTAAACGATGGATGCTAGTTACCCGGGGTTTCCTGGGTGACGCAAGGTAACCCGTTAAGCATCCCGCCTGGGGAGTACGAGCGCAAGCTTAAAACTCAAAGGAATTGACGGGGAGGCGCACAAGCAGTGGAGCATGTGGTTTAATTCGATACAAAGCGAAACACCTCACCAGGATTTGACATGGACCTGCAAGCGCACGGAAACGTGTGACCTTCGAGGGTGGTCCACAGATGCTGCATGGTTGTCGTCAGCTCGTGGCGTGAGCTGTACCCTTAAGTGGGCTAACGAGCGCAACCCGCATCGTATGTTAAATAATTCATACGAAACTGCCCCGGTTTTCGGGGAGGAAGGCGCGGATGATGTCAAATCAGCACGGCTCTTACATCCTGGGCTACACACATCCTACAATGGCGAATAACAACGAGCTGCAAGCCAGTAATGGTAAGCTAATCTCTGAAATTTCGCCCCAGTTCAGATCGAGGGCTGCAATTCGCCCTCGTGAAGTCGGAATTGCTAGTAATCGCGGATCAGCAGGCCGCGGTGAATACGTTCTCTCCTCTTGTACACACCGCCCGTCAAGGCAGCAAAGTTGGGGGTGCCCGAATAACCCTACCGGGTTAGAAGGCAAAACCAGCGATGAAGCTTAAGTCGTAACAAGGTATCCGTAGCCGAAGCTGCGGATGGATCACCTCCTTTCTGGAGATTTTGATCAGACTGATGATTCCTTAAATTTATCGTCATCCTGAACTTGTTTCAGGATCTCATAAATAGGTAGCACGGTCTTGATCCAATGTATCTTTTACACGCAAAAGGTAACCTAGAATTTGAATGGTTTCTAGTAAAACTAAACATTCCCCACCACTGTTTTGCATACAAACATTTGTATGAAGTTTGTATAAAATTCTTCGATTAAAATAAAGAGAAAGAAAGAAGCTCCGAAAAGGAGCTTTTTTTATTTCAAAAAGTGAAATCCATTAAATTATTCTTCTTTTAAAGCTCGTTCAGTTTCCTCATCAGATAACACAGCTAATTTCTCTAACATCTGATCAAGTTGAGCTATATTCTCGTGCGCGGTTTCAATACTTTTTTTCTTTTCTTCAGCTAAAAACTTTCCCAACTGTTCAACTTCTTCATCAGTAAATACAGCCATTTTTTCTAAAATATTACGTTTAGTTTCTTCAGAAAGGAGAAAACTATGTTCAATAAGTACTTTTAATGCTTCTCTTTTATTCATAATTTGGTGGCTCCGGTATATTTGATTGTCGCGGTGGTTTATAACTCACATTAGTAGCTGAACGCGATGGATCCGGAGCTGAAACATCAAAAGTACTCATTGCATCAACTATTCGCGCTCCGTGTGTATCAAAATCAGCAAGTTCTTCTTCAGTCGTTGCTTTCCAGGTTCTGCCTGCCATCTCCAAGAATGCTCTTACTTTTTTTACATCATGCCACGCTTGCATACCACTTTCAATTGCATGTGTAGGTGCTTTACCCAAAGTAATAGGTTCAAGACCAATTTCAGTTCCCCACGCCCACTTTTGACTAACATCCGGGGTTAAATCTAAGAACGCGGGATCAACTCCCATCAATCGTAATGTTCTGCGCGTAGTTTTTAATGCATCGGCAGTAAGAGAAGCTGCATCTCCAAGGTATAAGGTAAAAATTCCAATGTCAGCTGCCGAAAGCATTGCATTAATAGGGGTTCTATAAACCACTCCTATCATCGGGCGGGTGCGAGGATCTTTTAAAATCCGCAATAGCTTCTGTGTTTTACTTAGCTGATCTCCATATGTTTCCGGTTGTAATTCTTCGCGGTTTCTTTGTTGCTCTGGGTCATATGGGTTGCTTTCGCTCATTTCTTAAAGAATAGGATGTCAATCGTAATAAGTCAACAAAAGCTAATGTTTTATGCTAAAATCAGAATCATTGGTGCGATGGTGAAGTAGCTAACACTGCGGTCTGCAAAACCGCCATTCGCGGGTGCAAATCCCGCTCGCACCTCCAAATCTAGTAATTGTGCCTAATCAATGGTAAAATAATTCAGTTCGGAAGTTTTTAGAAATACCAACAAGTTTGGACGGTTAGCGCACAAGTGCGAAGCGACTAACACAGTCGGGCGGTTAGCTCAGTGGTAGAGCGCGTCTCTGATAAAGACGAGGTCATTGGT
>CAZDFM010000473.1:0-3018 GCA_964504465.1 uncultured Pseudobdellovibrionaceae bacterium
CCTTTTCTGCCCTCAGTTTGCGGTGAGACTTCAGGCGTACCACATTAAGCAAATCTGCGAAGAAGAAGTAGAAATGAACGGCGTGAACGTGACTCAAGTCTTACAAGGTAATGGTGATCCAATTGCTCAAGCGCGATTCGTTGTGAGCCGCTACAACCGTGGAATGCGCATTTACAACTCAGCTGCACACTATCATGCTCAATATGGCACTTACCCTACTGCCCATGAATACGGTGAGCTTTGGGATGTGCGACGGCCTACTGCCTTTGCTGACCGAAACTCTGATCCTTACTCAGGTGGAAATCTTTTGGGTCAAACTATCAATCGCTGCTACAATTGGAGAGTAACAGGACTTTGTGGCGGAATTCAAAACACGATTTTTAGCCATTACCTCAAGACAACTTGCGCTTCTCCAGCCCAAACTCCTGTCACTTCAACGGGATCTGCAAGTGGAGTGATAAATGATTAAGACGTTAGTGCTCATTTTAAGTTTTTCATTCAGTGCCAAGGCTGCGGACAGTAAAAGTTTTAACTTATACGCCCAAGGCAAAGTTTTAGAGAGCGTTGCGGCCCTAAAACAAGAACTTAAGACTGAAAAATACAATGCCCTAGTCCTTAACTCTCAGTTCAAACGATTACTGAGTTCCTATAAAAATCACCTCGGAGTCACGGATCGCGAATTGATTGAAATTCTAAAACTCATGCTTCGAGAACAGCCCGCAGTAAAAGAAATGGAATCTGACGTTGCGGGATTCGTTAGTGAGCTAGAAGCCTTGGTGTCTTCTAAGCCCTCGTTAAAACAAGTTGATACATACTTAAGTTCGGCCGTTAGCCGTGGCCACGACACTTCGATTATTTCTAATGACCGAAAACGTTTAACAAAGTTTAACGTTGCACGGCTTTATGCAAGTCGGCAGATAAAAACAACTAAGGGCGAAGAGCGAGCTCAATGGACCTACCTTGCGGGCAAAGCCGGTTTTTATCACTTCAATAGCGGCAATGCAGAGCTTAAATTATATCTCCAGATGTGTGAACGCCTCGGCAAAGTCCCAGCATGTAGCGACGTTAAGAATGCTCACTCAATGCTCAACCTAGGAAAAGCGATCGAGTCTCCAGTGCAAGAGAAACTGCCGGTCCAATAGGACTTTATTCGCACAAGTTTCTGCCTAGACTTATCCGGCCCGACTTAGGCATAATGACTTCATGCAGGCCACTCCGCAAAAGATATATCGGCTTAAAAGTTTAGCTTCACTTTTTTTAGTGATGATTCCCTTAAGCCGTTTAAGCTGGGTGATGTATTGGAGCGATTCTGAGATGTGGGCCGTGACTATAGCTCGAGGTCTCTTTACGCAGTTCAAAGAATCTGCCTTCGAATTAAAATTCTTATTTTATTTCCCACTTTACCTCAGCTTTGAAGCCGCTCAACTTTTAGAACTTTGGCCCATGCAGACTGCACGTGCTTTATTCTTTCTGGTCGCTTGTCTGATCGTAATTCTAGTTTTTCAGATCTCAAGACTTGGGCATAAATCTAAAAGCCAGCTTCCTTTCTTAACGATTCTAACGATGGGCTCGTCAGCTTTGTTTTTAGAGCGAATTTATAATGTTCGGTCAGACATTCTTGTGAGCTGCTTAATTTTATTTTCACTCTACTTAGTTCGAAAAGCAGAAGATACGGATAGTTTAGCTAAGCCTTCGTGGAGGGCCTTTACACCGGCAGTTTTAGCTTTGTTTGTAAGTCTCAATGCCCTTTTCTTTTTGCCCTTCCTAATTCTCGCGATCCCTTGGCCTAGTTGGAAAGAAATTCTTCGAGAGTCCAAAACAAAATATTTTCTTTTTGCACTTGGCCTGCTTGCTCTCACGGGTCTCACAACGAGCTTTCGACTTTCTTTCGACTTCTTTACGCAGTCGTTATCCGAAGCCGGAACAGCAATCAGCTACTTTGATCCAAAGCGTTTTGAGCATGTTTTTAGATGGGCGCAAAAAGATCCGCATCTTGTGTTACTCATTGTCGCCAAAATTATTTATGACCTTTGGGATTATTTGAAAACGTCCAGCATGCCTGCGTCGCCATCCAAATTAAGAGCCATTGGATATTGGGCCCTAGCGCTGATAGTACTGCACCCCAACCGGTTGCCTTTTTTTCTTGTAAGCCTTTTGCCGTTCTTGTTGCTCTGGGCATTTGAATTGCCGAGGTTTTACCGTTATCTGGAAGCTAAATTTGAAGTTCATCCTCTCCCACCAAGAATGCTATTTTTAATTGCACTTTGTGCGTTTGTTTCTCGTTCATCATTGCATGGTGAAACTTTAATGCGCACACACAACAATGAGGAACAGATAAAAACAATGTCTCTTCTGGATAGCCTCATTCCACGAGACACGCATTTAAGGATTTGGGATCCGGTCGGTATTCTGCCTTTTCATAAAACATTTCTTTGGTATCTTGGTCCGGGACAAGTCCAAGAAAATGAAAAAGTCGCTGAGTTCTTTAAAAGAATAAAACCGGAAATTCTTTTTGAAACTCAGCGTTTCGCTTGGGTGAGACATTTGGTATCCGAAGAATTATTGGAGTATATGCCGGTCGCCAAGGGTGTCTACTTAAGAAATGCAAGTGTACCTCTTCGAGAAGCTTCGAGTTTAAATCGCAATCAGGTTTTTTCAGCAATTCAGAATTCATTTGGAAATCTTGTTACGCGTGATTGGGCTTTCGAACTCATGGCTGAAGACGGCCAAGGAAAAACTCGGAGCATAGAATACCGTGATATTGAAGGCAATCGGGCCCGCGTACCTGCGCTTTTACGCTTAGATCAGCTCCTCTACATTGAAGCCCTTCAGTTCGAAGAAGGAAGCGAGCAGCTTAAAATTCTGCCCACACCTACAGCTTCTTGGCTCGAAATTTCGCCACTCCCGCTACTCTTTCGTTTCGACGCGGCTCTTTAGGTTTTTTTGGATTCAGTTCTTAAAGTCACGAATTCTTCGGCACTGCTCGGATGCACACCGATTGTTTGATCAAAGTCTTTT
>CAZDFM010000474.1:0-3001 GCA_964504465.1 uncultured Pseudobdellovibrionaceae bacterium
GCTGGGACAAAATTTCCTAGACCGCTATTCTGCGGGGGACTCATCAACAACGGGTTCGGTCGGCATTGCTTCTGCGGGAGCAGGAGGATTTGATGGAGCCATAGGGTTTGGATCTCCCTGTGGAGCATCCAAAGTTTGCCGCTGAAAAATATCACTTTTTGTATAAGCAATTCCGGCAATGAGAACGATCAAGATGACGGCGGCTAAAATAAAAATCTGATTCTTTTTCATAGACTCTCTTTCGATAAGGCGGGGTTGAACCTCTTAAATGTGCCTCCTTTAAACTTACCAGACAAATGAGAATTTTTAGAAACAAGGCTTTTAAATGATTTGAAATCTACATAAGATGATGCGAGGGGTGACAATGGCGTTTTTTATCGCAGTGGTACCTGAAGGTCTTCAAGACAACAGCGAGGTCGTTCGACTTTTTTCAAAGTTTAAGCGCACGATGGACGACAAAAACAAAGAAGTCCGCTGGGTTCAACCTTCGCTCTGGCATTTAACGGTTCAATATCTGGGACAACTCACGGCGGTTGAAAAAATGGCGGTCGTTGAGGCCTTTGAGGCATGGACTCCTCCCGAATCTTCAAAGGATATTGTTTTAAGAGTCCAAGGTGTCGGAGCCTTCCCCCAAACCGATCAAGCCCGGGTACTCTGGCTCGGGATTCAAAAAAACCAAGCTTTACTCGACGCCCAATCAACTGTGAAAAAGGTTTTCGAGAACTTCACTGAAGAGGCCGACGACCGTGAGTACAACCCCCATATAACTTTAGCCCGCTTCAGAAACATGCGCGACGCTTCCGATTTAGTTCAACTCGGCGGCCGCAAACATTTCGGCGACTACAAAGTTTCTGAGTTTGTTCTTATGGAAAGTGTACTGCAAGGTCATATGATGAAGTATGTGCTGGTGGTGCGGAAGTTAGTGCATGGAAGCTGAAGCGCTACTTCGGTTGTTCACAGACAAGTGTTCAAAGCAAAACATAGGTCCGATTGGAGATTTTAACTTGAGGCTGATGGCGAAGGCTGAAGTTCTAGAATCATTGGAAAATGAATCTTATAGAAAGTTTTTCGAAATGGATGACTGTTTAGCCCAGTTCAATTTTTTCGGAACATCTTCTGCGGGAGTTTTCGCATTTTGGAAAAAAGCACCCATAGGCGAACCAGTCGTATACTTCGGCAGAAAAGGTTTAAAAAAAGTCGCAGCGCCTTCATTGTCCGTATTTTTAAGTCTGCTGGCTGATCAACGCCATAGTCCTGTCGGAGATCAGCATGATCATCAGCATTGTGACCACGGACACGATCAACATCTAAAGGAAACCGACGGCCCTTCAATCAGAGCATTAGAGTTTCTGCGTGAATTTTTAAGTGAACAAAAAATAGCGTATCCCATAATTTATCGACCAACGTTTAATGAATTAAAAAATGAGCGTGGTCTGATCGCACTCGTTGACCAGTGAATTTATCGCGAGATGAACGCGCCGTGTTTCCGCAGCGGCAACTGGGTGCGTTAATTTCGCTTGCAAATAATGACTCTCGAGTCGACGCCTCAATGACAAGTAACTGATTCTGGGACGATTAGTTTCCTTAAAGGTCTAGGTAGCATGGCAGACATTGCACGGAACATATTAAATAAAATATATTAAATTCATATTCTATCTATAGAAACTAAGTTCTAACTATTGGATAAAGCAAGTAATGAGGAACACCTGCAGCACACTCGTTTTCCTGTCTTTAATTGCTTTCCTGCCAAAAACATATGGGACGTCCTACTTTAATGGGACGCATATCTGGCAATTTCGTTTGCTTAAGGTCGAGAAGGTTGTCGGTGGGATCGATTTAAACTGGCGGAGCTGTAACCATTATTTTAGAAATAGAGCGCATAGTAAACCAGTGGCAGCAATCGCGGACGCAGACAGAAGATGTACGGAACCTGAGATTCGATCATCAAACGCGATCAATAAAGCGTATAGTGATTTTCGCGGACGGGCGATTTCGCTTCCACCATTACCATTGGTTCACTTCGGGAAATTTTTTACTACTGGATCGGGCGCACTCAATTTTTGGTTTCAGGATATTGAAGAGAAATGGATCGATGGAGTCTTAGGATTTGAATTGCCCCGCGTGGAGCTTTCAAGTGATTCGGAAGATGTCCACGGATGCTTCGTTTACGGTACAAAGACTAAATTGAACCCGCCGCTCTTAAATTCAATCACTGTGTGGCAGAGCAAATGCCATAATCAAAAACATAGTTCGAAATTCTTTAAATCGATGTCTGTTACTGGATCACTAGGCTTTCACGAATGGCAGTCGGTGTTGCTTAATTTGTTTGATAAAAAAATTCCTAAGGAAGATACGATCGCACAAGCAACCTTGATTCGCCCAATTGAAACACGACGAGCGGTGGAGATGATTGCTAAATATGGTAATCAGTGTAGTGAAGAAATTTTGAAAGAATTTAAGCTGAGGGTTGGACTTGGAAAAAGCGAAGCAGTCATCGCCGGCGCTATTGTTTATTGCCCAAGTTTTCAGGACTCGTCAGACAAGTTGGGTCCGTCGGATGGGGCCGCTACAAGGATAAATTCGAAAGAGACTCTCAAGAAAAATTAAAGCTTTCCCAAATGTTTTGCTTTCCAATAAGTTTTAACTGAATACTCGGTACCTATTAGCCGAATTTGTTAATTCAAAAATCCGTTTTAATTCGAGACACTTCTGATAGTTTCTCAAGCTCTTATAAACAAGTTATATTTTGATTGGATTTTCAGCTATTATAAAGTCTGAGCAAACTTTGTGGGGAGTCGGAGCTAATCAAGTTCTTATTTTCATCTTTTTTTCTGCTTACCCACGAAATGCAATTGGATCCGCAGGTATTTGAGATATGTATACACTCTGTGCGCGCTGACAGTTCTTTTAAGATATTTACCACTGATGAATTACTCGTGAGTTGCTGATGAAATTTGCACTTATTTTTTTCATATTTCTCGACACCTTTTGTTTCGCATCA
>CAZDFM010000475.1:0-2994 GCA_964504465.1 uncultured Pseudobdellovibrionaceae bacterium
GAATAATCCCGCGTAAACCCATCGGCGTAGCCGATCGGAACAACTCCGATTACAGAGGGTCTTTTTGCAGTCCAAAGACCTCCATACGACACACTCTCCCCAGGATTTAAGCGATGATAGTTCACAACACCCGAGCGGAGTCTCATGACAGGCTTCAGCGGAAGCTCAGCCCATTTCTTTTTAGCTTGTTCGTTAACTAAAACCATATCCGGAGCCGCACCATAAAGTGCTATCCCGGGTCTGAATCCAAATTCAAAATCTTCAATACGGTCGTGTGCCCACAGCGACAGGCCCGCCGCTGAATTAAAGAGGTGGTACTTAACTTCATCGCCAAATATTTTTTTGAGGCCCCGAATTTTCTGCATTTGAAGCTGAGATCTTCCCGAATCGAGGCTGGCATCCTCACCGTGGGAAAGATGAGAACAAACTCCGACAATTTTTAATTTTTGCTCGGCTTCAACCAACTTTTTAACTTCTTCAGCACTATCGAGCTCAAAGCCCAAACGAGCCATCCCGGAGTTAAATTTGATATGGA
Organism: uncultured Pseudobdellovibrionaceae bacterium; assembly: GCA_964504465.1. Taxonomy (GTDB): domain Bacteria; phylum Bdellovibrionota; class Bdellovibrionia; order Bdellovibrionales; family UBA1609; genus CAZDFM01. The sequence goes on from CAZDFM010000475.1 coordinate 536, forward strand.
CTGGATAATTTGCGTTTTTGCTGAGATATTTTTTTAGGGCTTCAATTTCGCTTAACAGGTTTAATACGGGAGTCAGATTATGATGAATAATCTGTTCTGCCCCCATCTCATTGAAGCTTCCAAAAACCAGAATTTCTTCTTTTTCGATTCCATGAGTACGAAGTCTGACTCCTTCTTCGATGAGGGCCATCCCGAATGTTTTGATACCAATAGAACTTAAGTGATGTGCAACTTCAACATCACCATGGCCATAAGCATTTGCTTTGAGCATGGGGCAAAAAAAATGCGGACTTAAAGATTTTAACCAAAGGGCATTATGCTCTAGGTTTTTTAAAGAGATCTCTGCACAGGTAGGTCGTAAATTCGAAGCTTGGGAGCCGCTCATGTTGTATCAAACGCCCTTCGCGATGGCTTTCGTAGGTCCAAGCATGATCCGAAAATCAGGCTCGAAGTTTTTCGGAGTTTTTGCCAATGTAATTTTGTTGCTCGTCTGCGTTTTTAACTGAAACAAAGCTTCATCGGCAGACTGGAAAAGTTCTTCGGCGTCTCTGCAAAGACTTGGATACTCACTGATCGAAAGACTGATCGTGAGCGGTCCTACCTTACGAACAATTTTTGAGAAATCTGCAGATTCGACGATCTTTCTTAAACGGTCGGCTTTAATCATTGCACCGTCGGTTGCCGTGTGTGGCAGCACCAAAGCAAATTGTTCGGAGTTCACACGGCCCACTACATCGTTTACACGCGAATGCTTAATAAAGATTCGCGCGAGTGCGCGCAGAATGGCTTCAGAATCATCTGCGCCTAGAGACTCTTTGATATCAAAGTATTGGTCTAAGCTAATGAGAACAAGAGAGGTCGGTAACTTAACTCGTCGAGCACGAGAGACCTCTTCTGAAATCTGCCGAAGTAAAGTGTGACGATTTAAAACATCGGTGCCCGGGTCTCTTAAAGAATTTGAGTGAAGGCGTTTTTCGAGTTCTAAAAGTTCAGTATGCCGCTGAAGTGCAGCTAAATAACTTTCTGCAAGCTCCCAGTCGACAGTGGCTTCAAGGTTATCATGACCAGGGACAAGTAAAAACACGCCTTGAACTTCACCAAGCACTGATAAGCAGTACCACTTGAAGTCATCGGCTTTAAATACCATCATTGCGAGTTCTTGAAGGAGCACAATGGATTGAGGATCACGTAAATCTTCAGAGCGAAAATTAGGATTGAGCTCGTTAAAGTTTAAGCCAATTGATTTTACAAAGTTGTCTTCGTAATTATTCCAGGATGCAGCCATAAGGGTGCGCCGCTGCGGAATGTATTTAAAAAACACGGCTTTAAGTTTTGAGTCCATTTGCGAAAGGCCCGTGAAAAAAGCCTTTATGCTTAGATCTTGGCGCGGTTGCGAGTAAAGAAGTTCAAGCCAAGAGCGAAAATCAGGCAAGCGATCACGTTCTTCGCGCCGGCGAAAAAGCTCTTCTCTGACTTCGATATTGGTAGTCGAAGGCGCTTCCCAAGTTTTAATACTCGTATCGCTTTGCTCTTCGGTCAAACTCACACGTTTCGTCGTCTTTTGTGCTTGAGCCTCATCGTCTTTATCTGACTCTAAGATCATCAGGCGATCATTGAGCTGTTCGTTTTGGTAATAATAAAAATTCAATCGCGCAGCGCGATCCACCGCTTTGACCAACTGAACCGGCGACTCAAGAGGCAGAGAAAGACAGTCAAAAATACCCTGCTCGTACATTCGCATGGCTTCAGTAAACTCTGTCGACGGACAGAGTAGAAAAATGTGCGTCTCAGGCAAAGTACTACGGATGTTTTGTAGTGTGTCTTCAATACTCAGCGTGTGGTCATCGTAAGATAAAAACAAAAAGTGCGGAGGACTCTTTTCAAAACTTGCTTCAAGCTCGAGGTAAGTCGAAAAAGTTTGGCAGCTGTAACCTACATTAGTAAGTTGGGCGGCCACCGAGTCTCGTCGCTCTTCTGACGAATCTAATATCGCAGTTAGAAATGATTCTCTTGAAATATCTTGGCTCAATTCGGTGACCTCACCTTAGGTTTACGAATTTCTACTGGCCCCTGTTTGCTATCGGTGTGCAGACCTAAATCGCCTAAATCGAAATCTAATTTAGCAGTTGTGGATTTTTTAAATACACCCGAGATGCTGTCGGTATTTTTTGTCTTTTCAGTCGACTCGTCATCGGGCGACGGCTTATCAAACAACGCCATAAGCTCTTCGGCCTCAATTCGAGCGCGTCTTTGAGCGGGAGTTTCAGCTGGCTGAGGAAGTGTCGCTTCGCTCTCTAAACTGTCGAGTGCGACTGAGAGCTCTGTGTCTTCTGATTTGTTGATTCGGGACTCGAGCGTCTTTGGTGACTCTACGACTTGCGCTTTTTCATGGAGCGGAAGCTCGACACTGACTTTAGTAAAACTTCCCTCTTCGGATTGAAGATGAATGTAGCCACCCA
>CAZDFM010000476.1:0-2987 GCA_964504465.1 uncultured Pseudobdellovibrionaceae bacterium
CGACCGGTGGTTACGGAAACGTATTTTATCTTTCGACGAACGCTAAAAATTCAAATGTGACGGCTTCATGGCGTTGCCACAAAAAGGGTGCATACTTTGCGAACCCTTGTTTTACACAGATTCATCCGACCTGTATTCCACGTTCTGGAGATTACCAATCGAAGTTAACTTTGATGTCAGAATCCTTGCGAAATGACGGAAGAGTTTGGGCCCCTAAAGCTAAGGGAGACAGTCGCAGTTCGACTGAAATTCCTGAAAGCGAACGCGATTATTATCTTGAGCGGATTTATCCAAGTTTTGGAAACTTAGCGCCTCGAGACGTTTCATCAAGACAAGCCAAGTTTAGAGTAGATGAAGGGCATGGCGTAGGCCCAACTAAAGAAGCAGTCTATCTAGATTTCGCCGATGCGATTAAGCGTTTAGGCAAAGACGTAATCTCTGAAAAATACGGCAATCTTTTTCAGATGTATGAAAAAATCACCGGTGAAAACCCTTACCAAGTCCCAATGAGAATGTATCCAGCTGTGCATTATACGATGGGTGGACTTTGGGTCGATTATAATTTGATGAGCACAATTCCAGGACTTCACGTGTTGGGAGAAGCTAATTTTTCTGATCACGGAGCTAATCGTTTAGGAGCCTCAGCTCTCATGCAAGGTTTAGCCGACGGTTATTTTGTAGCACCTTATACGATTGGAAACTATCTCGCGAGCACTAAGTTCGAAGACATTTCGGCCAACCACCCCGCTGTAAAAGACAGTCAAGCAGAAGTGAAATCGCGACTTGATAAACTTCTTTCGATCAAGGGTTCTTCAACTGTTGATGATATCCATAAAGATCTCGGAAAAGTGATGTGGGATAAGGTCGGCATGGCACGAAAAGCGGACGGCCTAAAATCAGCAATTACCGAAATCCAAAACCTTCGCGATCGATTTTGGAACGATGTGAAAATTATTGGAGATGCGAGTTATAAGAATGAAGAATTAGAAAAAGCAGGCCGGTTAGCCGACTTCTTAGAATTAGGCGAATTAATGGCTCAAGATGCGCTTCAAAGAAATGAATCTTGTGGTGGACACTTTAGAGAAGAATACCAAACTCCAGAAAACGAAGCGCAACGAGATGACGATAATTTCTGTCACGTGGCAGCCTGGGAGTACACGGGTCAAAATCAGAAGTTAAATTGGACACGACAGATTGAAGATTTGAAATTTGAATACGTTAAATTGTCTCAACGAAGTTATAAGTAGGCGGCATATATGGCAGGAAACTCATCAAAAACTTTAAACTTAAAATTAAAAATCTGGCGACAGAAAGGCCCTAATGAAAAAGGGCATTTTCAAGATGTAGCCGCAAACGGTATTTCGCCTGATATGTCTTTCTTAGAAATGATGGATGTTGTAAACGGGCAGCTAGTAAAAGAGGGAGTTGAGCCTGTTGAGTTTGATCATGATTGCCGCGAAGGCATCTGCGGAAGCTGCAACATGGTCATTAACGGCAATCCTCATGGCCCTGAAACAGCGACTACAACTTGCCAGCTTCACATGCGCAAATTTAAAGACGGTGACTCAATTGTTGTAGAGCCTTGGAGAGCAAAGGCTTTTCCTGTCATCAGAGACTTGATCGTCGACCGTTCTGCTTTTGACCGCATTATGAGCGCAGGCGGATTTGTTTCGGTTAACACCGGAAGCGCCCCGGATGCGAATTCAATCCCAGTGCCGAAACCAAACGCAGATCAAGCTTTTGCAGCTGCTGCTTGCATTGCTTGTGGAGCCTGCGTAGCCGTATGCAAAAATGCCTCAGCGAGTTTGTTCGTATCGGCAAAGATCAGTCAGCTTGCGCTTTTGCCACAAGGTCAACCCGAGCGCGACAAACGTGCATTAAGAATGGTCACTCAAATGGATCAAGAAGGTTTTGGAGCCTGCACCAACACCGGTGCTTGTTCGGCAGCTTGTCCTAAAGAAATCGGACTTGAGAATATTGCGCGCATGAACCGCGACTACCTCAAAGCTTCGGTACGCTCGAAGAGCTAAACTGAATTAAGTTAGTACGGGATTCATCAAAATTTGTTTGATTCTTTAAAAAATAGGCATGTACCCAGATGTAGTGTTCGGTCCAAGAACTTTCGCTACATTTGGGGAGTTATATACATAAATCCACTGGGTTATCCACATACCGCCACGCGACAATACTGGACGGCAGTTTAAGGCCGTATTTTATAAATTAACCCTTAAACACAGAGTCATAGGTCGCATATACAGCATCTTTGAGCCTCTTCGCTGATTTTCATCAATGATTTACCTCAAGCTTCCGACAAATATTCAGACTTTTAGCGAGTCTATGGAGAGGTATTATGCGGTCGGCCAAAGATATTCTAAAGGAACTCGGATTTAATCCATCGGCACCCGATTCTACGAAAAATGCCTTCCTCAAAAACCTCAAGAAGGCGGCTCAAGAGAATCAAAAAGCCGAAGTGATCGAACCGAGCTTTAAATCTACGGTTACAATCGAGGAGAAGAAGTCCTCAGAACAGCAACTCAGTTTTGATCTTGAGCTTTTAGGACCCAAAACAGATGTCCGATTAAAAGTGGGAAGCTAACTTAGTTCGGCCCTGGGTTTTTGGGCATCTTTGCTTTTACAAAATCATGATCAATTAAAAATTTCTCAATGGCTAGATTCACGAAGTCCGGCATATCTAACTGAGTACAATGTGTTCCGTACGGGACCACAAGGAACTCGCTAGATCGAATTTTTTTGTGCATTTCTTCTTGGTATTTTTGCGGTGTTACAGAATCTTTTTTGCCGCTAATGATGAGAGTGGGAACTGCAATCCGCTCGAGCACTGAGCGACCGTCATAGTCCATCATTCCTTGAAACATGCGAATAAAAGCATCTAAGTCGAGTGTGGTCAGACCACGGGCATAGATTTCGATATCTTTAAGTTGAGTTAACTTAAGATTGAATCCACCAGCTAAAGCAGAGAGCTGAAT
>CAZDFM010000477.1:0-2986 GCA_964504465.1 uncultured Pseudobdellovibrionaceae bacterium
AACCCATCAGATTTCCTGTTGAAATATACATCTCAGGTCCCGACGGCACCGAAAATTTTAGATGGAAGGTCGACATGAAACCGATCGGCTGGTTCGAACTCAACGAGAACGAGCAAGGCCGCTTTGAAAAAACTGTGACTTTTAGGACGCGATAAAAAATCTTCTGAACTTCGAAGCTGTTCTGTTTTGAGAAAACCCAAACATTACGCGTTGATCCCGCTCTCTTCAAATCGTCAAACTCGACTTAAGTTGAAAATCGCTTGAACGCTGGCTTGGAAGCTCGTGTTTTTGTTAATTAATTCCGAAGAGATGAGTATTAGCAGCTGTGCCCTTCGGAGGACGAAGTCATGCAAGAGAAATATGTAGTATCACACAACGGTTTCGAAGAAGCCCCATTGAAGGCGTCCGACATTTTAGCGAAGCTTGCTAAGAAGGAATTCGCGCCTGTTGACTACGTGTTTGTCGAAGAGAAAAAAGATTGGATCATGCTTGCGGATTTTCAAGCCTATTTAGATTTGCACGAACCTAAATCAACTTTGATTCCAGACACTCCACCGGCAATTAGTCCCTATCCAGTTCTATCAGAAGAGAAAAAAGAAAAACTTCTTAAACAAATTCCTCAGTCAAAAGAGATCGCGAAAGTTCAATCTTCAGCTCCTCCAGTAATTGCAGTGGCGCCTTCAAAAAATAAAGCCATTGATGAAGTTACGGCCCCTCAAATTCGGCTGCCTGTAACTCCGACTGTCGCACCTGTGCTTAACATGCCCGCACCGACTCCAGCACCTGCTGCAACTCTTGCGGCTCCTATTGCCCCAACAGTTGCGGCCCCAGTTGCGGCAAGCCCGATTGCACTCCCACCGCCAGCTGCACAAGACGCGAGCCCGTCTCAAGAGAAAATCTCAGCTCCACTAAAACTTACGCAAGGAGAAGCTTCGTACTCTCTTTCTGCCGAAAAAGCGGGACAGTTTTCTGTAAAACTTAAATCGACTTCTTTGGATGCAGGCTCTGCTTTAGAGGTAAAAGTAAAATCCGGAAAGCCAGAGAAAGTGACCTGGGAAGGCCCCACACGAAAAACTGTCGGCCAACATGCGGTGTTTCAGATTTTTGCAAAAGATCAGTTTGATAATTTAGTGAAGTCTTACTCAGGTGAAATGAGTCTTAAGTGGCAAGGCGATGTACACGCGCCTGCAAAAGTTCGATTTATTTCTGGTGTTGGCGAAGTACAGGTCACAACAACCAAAGCACAAAAAGTGGGCTTCGAGATTTTGTCGTCGAGTGATTTTCCAAATGTAAAACTTCCGTCTCCTGCCCTTGTGCAATTTGAAGCCGGTCCGGCCGAAAAACTTGTGCTTGAAGGCCCTAGCGAAGTCATGGCGGGCGAACCGGTTCAAGTTAAAGTTCGTGCAGTCGACAAGTACGGAAATCTCGCTAAACTCGACGCCGAAGTCGAAGTTGAAGTTACAACTCGCACAGCCTAATCCAAGCGCGCCTCACCGTTTCAGTCTGAGACGTCGAATTAATTTTCGACCTCAGAACTTCGACATCAAAGCTCATTCCAAACCTATTTAAATGCGTCTTCTCTGGTATTTAGATTGCTCTCTTAAAGGATGGGGAAATCTATTTTGACCAAGGGGTTCATCAAATGCGTTCCGTATCAGTACTTCTACTATGTATTTCACTTTTAGCATTTCAAAATTGCAGTGATGACGTGAGTTTTTCTCATTTACCCAAAGCCTCTTTAGGCGACAACAATTCGACCGACACACCCATTGACCAAGAGCCTCCTCCGCCTCCTCCTATTGTGGTCTGTAATCCGCTCGACTCAAGCACACACTCTTTATGCCCAGTTTCTACCTCTGATGAAGGCTTGGTTGGAAACCTTTATTACCTTACTCGAGGAATTACCGACGGCCTCGGCAAAACTCTCGAGCAAGCCGTTATTAACGACTACATTCAGCACGGAGTAAAAACCAACGCACTCTTAAAATTCAATCAGGTCAATATCACTCCGCGCGCTTGGGATTCGGGCTTTGGCAGTAGCGAAGGTGCGCTGGTGAAAAAAGATGACGGCGAATCGCTGTTTGAGTGGTTCGCGATTCACTTAGAAGGAAAAATTAAATTACCTCAAGGTGATTGGCAGCTCGCAATCATCTCGGATGACGGAATGAGAGTCACAATTGATGGACAGATCCTTTTAGAAGATGACGGCATCCATGCGCCTCGAAAGCTATGTGCGGCGACGAGCCTCTCGTCAGACGGAAACACAAAGCTTCCAATCGACATTAAATACTTTCAAGGCCCTCGCGTGCAGATTGCCATGCAGCTGGTCTACCGGGAAGCTTCCCGTATGGGAAGTGTCTCGTGTGATCAAGAAACAGACTGGAAAATCTTAGAGGCGAGCGCCTTCAGCCATTAAATACCAAAATTTACGGGATAAAGCTCTAGCGGCTGTCGCGAAGAAGTTTGCGACGATCAAGACGCCACTGTCTTCGCTTCATGGCTTCATTGAATCTTCTTTTTTGGGCTTCGGTTTCGGGGAGCACTTGTGCGACTTGCATGGGCTTTCCAGAATCATCGAGCGCAACAAAAGTTAAATAAGCAGAGGCTGTGTGGTGAGTGATACCTTTAATGGGGTTTTCAGCATCAACACGGACACCGACTTCCATCGAAGTTTTAGAGACGTAATTTACGCAGGCTTTTAAATTGACGATCCAACCCTTGTAAACGGGTGCGACGAAATGCAAATCATCGATTGCGGCAGTTACAACAGGTCTTCCACAATGTCTTTGAGCAGAGATCGCCGCGGCTATATCGATCCAGGACATAATAACGCCGCCAAAGATACTATCGAAAGAGTTTGTGTGAGTGGGTAGGACCATCTCGGTCATCGTTACGATGGACTTTGATGCAGGCACTGGATCCATCACACAAGTTCTCTTTCCGAGCACCCGTTTACGAAGAAACGGGCACCATTAAAACAAATGAC
>CAZDFM010000478.1:0-2974 GCA_964504465.1 uncultured Pseudobdellovibrionaceae bacterium
ATATATTGATCTTCGAACAGGTTTTGCAGCTTACGTGCAGCCTCAGGTGAGCGACGGTCACATTCAATTCCAATTGTCGGGTCAGAATATGAAGTCAGCTGCAAAAATCAGCGATGACTATGCTCGATACTACAAACCGCGACAACATTTAGGGATCGACACGATCGAAAAGGCCATCAAAAAGGCTCCGTTCTTTGGCGGGTTCACTTTAGAACTTCCAAGTTTGAAATTAAAAAGTGGCGTGAACTTAAAAGCGAATAAACTGATTCAAGCCGATAAAGACGCTTATATTATTGAGCTTTCAACTGAAGATTCAGAAGGAATAGCTGGTCTTTAAGACGACCTGATCGTTTTTGCTGAAGTTACCAATATGAGACGCCGGCGAGCCTTGAAAGAAATTAGCATTCAAGACGAGGCTCCAAGAATCTCTAAAATTCCAGCTAATATCTGAATGATAAAAATAAGAGTAATAAATTTGTTCCTGAAAAATTGCCTGCATCCATGTCCATTTTTCGCTGGGCGCATAGCGGATACCCAGCATATAAGACTCTTCATAGAGACTCGAGAGTAACGAGAGGCCTTCTGATTTTGGTCGCCTCGAAGTGATGCCCTGTAAAATAAAAGTGAGCATTTGATTCTTAGGATAAAAAGTTTTTTCGATTCCTAAGACACCGAGTTGTGACCACGTTGGAGTTGCAGGCTTTTCTTCTTTACCCATCGGCTGCCGGTGGTTAGCTGACAATCGAATGATCCAGCTCCCAAGAGTCATTGAGGTGGCTGCGGCCACTGCACGCTCCCGATGGTAGACTGGCTGAATTCGGATTTGATCGCCAGCTTGAACAATGGTGATGTTGCCTCCATCCTCGGTGCCGATTACTGTTGCAGTAATCGCGGGTAATAAAACCGGCGGACTTGAGGCGCCCTCAAAACCCCCGATAGAAAAATCCATAAAAGAACCGACGTACTGAAGCCGGAGAGCCACGTTATTTGTCAAAGCGTTGTCGCGTTCGACATCATCTTCGTAGCTATATTCGACCTGCTCAGGAAGTAGGACGATATTGGCTTTATCGTCAGTAGGCATATAGAGATTTCGCGGCAACCAAGGGCTATTGGTCCCCGGAAACTTAGATTTCTGTTGAATGGCTAGATAGGTTAAATCCCACGAAAAGTTTCCGATTGAATCATCATAGAATAATCCCGGTGCAGCCAAAGTTCGAATCTCTAGAGGCTCACGATAATTTTTGGTATGGATTATATCCATTGGATTGATGAGGTCAGTACCTTCCCAGGCACGAGAACTTAAACCCAATTTAATCTTACGCCCACTTTTTCGGTAGTCGATCGAGAGTTCTTCGGGTTCGAACTGAAACACTTCGTCTTCTGACTGGTTGAGGCCATCATATTTCATCCAGCCATCAGCTTGAAAACGAAAACTTTTCGAGATCTTTTTTTGAAAATCGAGACTGGTTTCAATTCCGCCTGACTTTGAGGTCAGATCTTTATCCTTTGGAGCTGTCACATAAGCCCCTCCAAAAGCGGTGATTTTACCACTGGTCTCAATTTTGCCAAACGCCTTAGAACTCAGCGCAAGCATGAGAAGAAAAAGTGCGAAGAAAGAAAGCTTGATAACGGCCTCAATTTTTTTGTGTGAATCTATATTAGTCTAAAATCCTGCCTGCGTCTTTAGCCGGAGAAAATCACAGACGTAGGTCTTTAAATCTCAGCCATAACCCGGCGTACCAGCGAGGCAAATTGTCGACCTCTCTCGACCGAATTGATACGGTGGCCTCAGTGAGGTGACTAGATGGCGTGGATTTTACTTCTGATCGCAGGTCTATTTGAAGTAATTTGGGCTTACTTTATGAAGAAGTCGGCGGGATTCTCCGTATTAGTCCCGTCTGTCCTTTTTGGAGTCACACTTCTAATTAGTATGGTGCTGTTGGGGCTCGCGATTAGAACGATACCGATGAGTATCGCTTATCCTGTTTGGACAGGGATCGGCGCAGTGGGTTCTGTGTTAGTAGGTTTTTTTCTTTTAGGAGAAAAATTGACTCCGCTCTCTATGGTCTTTTTATGTCTTGTGGTTATTGGAATAGTGGGACTTAAGATGACGGTCCCGCCTGCATGAAGTGTTTACTATGTGAATCTACAGGGCTCAGGGCTCTTGAACAATTGGGGGACCAGCGTCGATTTTTTAAGTGCGCCGAGTGCAAATTGATTTTTTTAGATCCGGCGTTAAGACTTTCACCTGAGCAAGAAAAGCAAAGATATCTCGAGCATAACAACGACATTCATGATCCCAATTATCAAAAATTCGTAAGTCCACTGGTGGAACTCGTAAAAAATAATTTTCCAGTGGCTAGCCGGGGACTTGATTTCGGAAGTGGTACAGGACCGGTTCTCACGCATTTATTAAAACAAGAGGGTTATGAAGTTTTACAGTACGACGTTTATTTTTCAGCTCAAGAGGACGTCTTACAATCTGAGTTTGATTTTATCGTAAGCTGCGAAGTGGTGGAACATCTGTATGATCCCGCTAAAGAATTCAGAAATCTAGCAGAAAAACTTAAGCCAGGTGGATGGCTTGCTGTCATGACCTTACTTTATCAGGACGAAGATTTATTCAAGTGGTTTTACAGTCGTGATCCTACACACGTGGTGTTCTTCTCAAAGCCAAACTTAGAATGGATTCAAAAAAATGCGGGATTTTCAAGTGTGAATATTCATAGCTCACGCCTCGTAAGCTTTATCAAATAGGAGAAACCTAATTTTGCCTACGTCTACTTTGAGCCGACATTTCTTTTTAATTGTTTCGCCAGGACTTGAAGAGCTTGCGGCACAAGAGGCAAAACAAAAGTTCTCGCTTTTGAATCATACACTTAAAAACAAGTGGGCGGAGCCCGAGGTCAAAGTCGATTTTGGTGGCGTAAACATTCACTGCGAACTTGAAGCAGGTTTTTGTCTCAATCACCTT
>CAZDFM010000479.1:0-2972 GCA_964504465.1 uncultured Pseudobdellovibrionaceae bacterium
GGACGCGGTTCAGGTTGGGTATTTGAAAGGCCTTTTTGAAACTGGTTAAGGTTTGCAGTTTGAACGTCATCAAAGCCCAAATAAAACAGCATCCAAGCCAAGCGGCCTTCTTCACCATTACCTTTAATCCCGTCGCCCACAATCACGACAGGTTTCCCCGGCGCTATACCTTTTAGAGCGAGTCTTTTTGCGATGGATTGGGCTTCTTGGAGTCTTCCGGGTGCCGGAGCTTGATTTATCGAGAAGTGCTCCGCGTTTAGGTTTATAGAATTTGGCAAATGCACCATGGTGTACTCAAAGGATGAGCGTGCATCAATAATCTGCGTTTGCGGAGTGATTTCGATTTTTTTAGAAGCTTTCTCAACGAGACGTTGAACTTCGTGGTTGCTCGTCTCGGTCACCTTTGTGGGAGAAAGCTGACAAGAAATCAAAAAACCCAGGCTCAAAGTTAGTAGAAACCCAAAACCTCTGTTGATCAAAATTCCCCCGTTCGAATTTATTTATGCTTCATAGTTGGAAAGAACAAAATATCGCGAATACTTGGCTGGTTCGTTAAAATCATCACAATACGTTCGACCCCAAGACCTACACCACCGGTTGGTGGCATGCCCGTGTCGATTGCATGAAGAAAGTCTTCGTCCATGGGTTGCGCTTCTTCATCAACCAGTCGCTGCGACTCCTGTTCAGTTAATCGCGCTCTTTGATCTTCTGGATCGTTAAGTTCGGTGTACGCATTTCCGAGTTCCATACAAGCGACCATGGGTTCGAAACGCTCTACTAAACCGTTTTTAGATCGGTGCTTTTTAGTTAACGGAGAAACTTCTTTTGGAAAGTCGATTACAAAAGTCGGCTGCCAGAGATGCTCTTCAACCGTGCGTTCAAAAGCTTCCATGACCATTTTGCCGTGCGACTCTGGTTTTTCTAAATCAGAACCTAAGGTCTTAAGCTTATTGAAAAGTTCGGTTTCAGACATTTTTTCAGCATCAAATCCGCCGTACTGTTTAATTCCATCGTAAACAGAAAGTCTTCGCCAAGGGGGAGTGAAATCCACTTCTTTTTCTTGGTAAGTGACTTTCATACTGCCCGTCACGTTTTGCGCAATCGTCGAACACATGTCTTCGAACTGTTTCATTTGGTATTCGTAGTCTGTGTAGGCTTCGTAATATTCCATCATGGTGAATTCAGGATTATGAGTACGGTCGATACCTTCGTTACGAAAGTTCTTGCCGATCTCATAAACTTTTTCGAAACCACCCACGATGAGGCGCTTTAGGTAAAGCTCAGGGGAGATTTTCAAAAAGAGCTTCATATCAAGTGCACGGTGTTGAGTCGAAAAAGGATAAGCCGCTGCTCCGCCGTAAATGGGTTGAAGCACTGGGGTTTCAACTTCTAAGAATCCGCGTGCATCTAAAAAGTTACGTATTTCGCGAATGATTTTAGAGCGCATTTCGAAAACTTTTCGAGATTCAGGATCGGTGATCAAATCTAAATGACGATGTCGGTATTTGATTTCAACATCGGCGATCCCGTGAAACTTTTCGGGCAAAGGCTCTAAAGTTTTGCAGAGAATCTGAAATTCTTTGCAATGAACCGACAGCTCGCCTTTTTTGGTTCTAAAAACAAAACCAGAAATTCCGATGATGTCCCCGATGTCGATTAATTCAAAAAAGTTTTTATGTTCATCTGAGAGTTCTTGAATACGAATGTAACCTTGAATCTGCCCGCTTTGATCTTGAATGTTAAAAAAGGCGGCTTTACCCATATCTCTACGGGTCATGAGCCTACCAGCTAACCGAACCGAAGAACCTTCATCGGCTTGTCCGATTTCAAGTTTTGGTCCCCACTCATCTGCGACCTGTGAAGTCGTGTGAGTGCGGTTATAGTTATGAGGAAAAGGATCCAATCCACGGCTTCGAAGCTCGCCAAGTTTGCGGCGTTTTTCGGCGCGGATCGGGTTTTCTCTCTCTTCGGTCTCGGTTCTCTCGATGTCCATTTTTAACCTGCAGTTCCTGCGTAAATATCCATAACCGAGTGTAAAAGCTTAATCGCTTCGGCTTTAGGACGTTGAAATGCGTTTCGTCCCATGATGCTCCCGAAAGATCCGCCCAGTGCCAAGCCTTTTGTTTCTTCGAGCAAAGTTTCAGTGGTTTTTGCCTCTCCGCCGCTAAAGATGGTGATTCGTTTGCCGTTGAATGCAGAGTCGATAATATGACGAGTGCGGTCCGCCATTTTTTCGACATTTACACTGTTAGCTTTGAAAGCTTCTTTGGCTTCAGCTTGCTCGATGAATGATGTTGGCGGCTTAATTTTAATAATGTTGGCGCCTAATTGCGCGGCAATTTGCGCCGAGTAAGCTACAACGTCGACCGCGGTCTCGCCATCTTTGCTGATTCCGGCACCACGAGGGTAGGCCCAAATGACAACGGCTAAGCCGTTCTTTTTGGCTTCACGGCTTGCTGCCGCAATTTCTTCATACTGTTGTTTTCGAGCTTCACTACCAGGGTAAATCGTAAAACCGATGGCCGAACAACCTAGCCGAAGAGCATCTTCTACTGAAGACGTCAGCGCTGAAATGGGGTCACCTTTCGACTTAAAAAGTGAGTCCGAATTGTTGATCTTCAAAATTAACGGAATTTCGCCCGCGTAATCGCGTGCACCAAATTCGATAAAACCTAAAGGCGCGGCATAGGCGTTACAGCCGGATTCAATTGCTAAATTAAAGTGATAAGTTGGGTCATAGCCGTCTGGGTTTTTTCCGAAGCTACGGATCGGACCATGTTCAAAACCTTGGTCGACAGGCAGGATCACCATCTTGCCAGTCCCTTTTAGGCGACCGTGATTCAGGATCCGCGCTAAATTGGTGAGCACACCGGGGTTTTATGATCCAAACCAACTTCAAATCTCACTTACTCTTGGTGTCATGGGGTTTTTGCTCAAGCTAGTGGCTGTTTTCGTTGAAGGGCACAATTTAG
>CAZDFM010000480.1:0-2580 GCA_964504465.1 uncultured Pseudobdellovibrionaceae bacterium
ATCGCGGTTCCGAACTACCAGAAGTTCACGGCAAAATCCAAGCAGGCGGAAGCTAAGTCGAACTTGTCGGCTTTGTACTCTGCCGAGCGCGCTTTCTTCGCTGAGTGGCAGGCCTATAATGGCAGCTTCTTGGTGATTGGTTTCGCACCGACCGGCATCTTGAACTATCGTTTGACTAACGCTGCGTTCAACCAAGTGAACACGGCTTACGCGGGCGTACCCTACGCGGCCGCGGACGTCGTGACTTCTTCCGGTACAATCTGTTTGGGCTTGGCCGTTGGTAGCTGCGTGGAAAACGTCGCTTCGACGATCGCGGGTCCTGCCGCTCCGAGCACCGCACCTTCTATGTCCATTAACTTGTTTGCATCCTCTGCTAGCGGTCGCATCGGGTCGACCAATATCGATTCGTGGCGTATCAACCAAGGTAAACAGCTGACTAACGATTCGAACGGTATTCCGTAGTTTTCGTAAGATGGTTTAATAGAATAATAAAAAGGGCCGCCGGACGCGGCCCTTTTTATTTGTGGCCAAGTAATCCATATTTACCTACTCTACAAATATGAATAGCCGAAATTCGTGGTTAAACTGGGTTGTCCTTGTCGTGCTTATCGGCGGAGTAAACGCGACCTATGAAATCGGCCAAGTTGTCCCCAGCGAAAAGTTTTTAAATCCTCCTCCCGAAAGAATGGAGCTGTTCAGTTTCGGATTTCACGAATCCATTGCCGACTCTCTTTGGTTACGTTGGGTGCAGGACAGTGATTACTGCCAAACCTATCTGGCGCCGGTGAAACAGGTGAATACGACGTTAGGGGACGACCGGCTGACCGAAAACCCTCGTCACAAGATTTGTGACAATTCATGGGGTTTTAAGATGTTGGATGCGGTGACTAATCTCGCACCGAAGTTTTGGATGCCGTATGTGGCGGGCGCCGTAAATCTGTCGGTTATCATCGAAGATTATGAAGGCGCTTCGATAATTTTCGATAAAGGTTTAAAAGAATACCCCCATGACTGGATGTTGAGTTACCGAGCGGCTTATCATTTCTTGTATGACCGCCAAGATCTTCCAAAGGCCGCTTCTTTATTGGAAAACGCCGCGGCTCACGGCGCGCCCGAATGGCTAAAGTCTTTGGCCGCAAGACTTTACGAAAAAGAGGGCCAACTTGAGCTTGGTCTTTCGGCTTTAGAAAGCTATCGCAAGACCGTGACTTCGGAGGCCGGTTTAAAGGCGGTCGACGAGCGGATCGCGAATATCAAGAAGCAGATGTCGAGGTAGGTTGAGTCTGTCTCATCCGAGGGTTCTTAAATTTAATGCTAAGCAATGCGGACATTAGCAGCTTCGACCCCACCTTTTTTGGGCACGCTGCGCAAAAGCATTTTTCTAGAACCATATCTAAATTTTTTCAATTCTATATTAAGTGCTTACGCGATTGATGGGCAGAAAAATATGCAAATATTTTTTTGAAATGGAAATCAAACACGAGTTATTTGTTTAAGGGGGCAGGTCAACCGTAAATTCATCTCCTTACAGCCAATACACGTACGACTCGAACTCCAACCGCACAAGCGGTAACACCGGTGGAACGTCGTTTACCGCCGTCGTCGATGCGCACGATCGTCTTACCGATTGCAATTTGATCCGGGAGGAGTTGGTGGACCGAGGGGAGGCCCCCCAAGCTTCTGCTCCTGTCGGAAGAGGTGGTTCTATGGACATGACTCCACCGCGAGGTACGAATTGCCCGACAGATATTGGTGGCAGAGACTACGGTGGGCACTCGTTGGATAGAATGCAAGGGCGTGGTCTAACTCCGTCCGTCGTGGAAAATACGGTGCGGACTGGAGTTCCATCTTCCTTCGCAACCAGGTGGGACGACTCAGTTTTTTGATCCCGTGAACAATATCTCGGTTATAGTTGGCCCCGGTGGGAGAGTAATTACTGTCTTTTCTGGAAAGTAGGGATTTATGGAACCAAGGCGGGCTAAAATTGATATGGCGGATTTGTGTAATCGTCTTCTTGATGGAAGCATAGATCCGGCAAACTTTGTAAGTAAGCAGTGGACCTTGATCGATTTGGTCAAAGAAAATAGCCCGCCTTTTTGGCAACAATATCTGACCCTTGTTAACCAAGTTGAGCTGCAAGTGGCGATTTGTATGGACAGTGGCAGAAAGTTTGAACTGACAGACGACTTGAAACAAACTGTGGAGAGAATGCTTAATCTTCTATCGACTCGTAATCAATGAGCGGACGAGCGGCCAATAAGATTGCCAAAAAATTGCCCTAGAAATTCAGAAAACTCGGAAGATTTGTACAAAAACAGGGTTCGGATCCTTTCACTCACAACAAAATCGCTGCAAAGTTGCGGTCGAAGTGGGCGAGTAAGGGGCCGAGATTAAGGAGTGGAAGAATGAGAAAGTTGGTTTTGGTGACACTACTATTGTGGGCGACTTCAGCTTACGCGGAAGTGAAAAGCCAGTCGAGGGGGGACTCAAATCTATATGGCTATGTTTTGCCGGACCCTGTTAACTTAATTGATCAAGAGGGGCTGCAGACTACGGGTCCTAGACGAATCCGAAACGTTC
>CAZDFM010000480.1:2590-2971 GCA_964504465.1 uncultured Pseudobdellovibrionaceae bacterium
TCAGGCACCTTCAACTCCACCGGCAAATACCACGCAGACTAATTCTGGCACGGCCAGGCCGCTTCTTAAAGGTCCACCGGATTCGATGTGTGAACAAATTGGGCCTGGAAATTTAGTCAATTCACGAACATTTTATGATAACAATGGGAACTGGTTTAGTCGCCAGGACTACAACCATCAACACGGTTCGACTAGTGGGATTCAGCCCCGGAGGTCAGCCAGTGACGCCGGAAGTGGTTACGCCGTTGTTGCCCGGATATGGGAATTTGCCTGCCGGAGGAGGGAAATAGTTGAGCTATCTGGTCTACGGGAAAGTCTCTGTTGATGAAAAACAAGATCGAGAAAAAAATTCCTTTCCAAGATCAATGGGGTGCATTTTTT
>CAZDFM010000481.1:0-1337 GCA_964504465.1 uncultured Pseudobdellovibrionaceae bacterium
GCAAACTACGCCCCGTTAGATCTTTTGTTACCTGGAAAGTATGGAGCCACTCTTGGCTTGATTCGTACTCCCGACGTCACGTGGGAATTCGAATACCTGCACGGCAGTGTTTCTGTCCCCTTTCTAATTGAGGATTTGGGAAGCATGTCGGACGACCGGTTTTCTTTAATTCGTCGATCTTATTTCGGAGGGAATTCATTTAATTTGAGTTACGGTCTTACCTATTTCGATTTCTCAGTCCACTTAGGAAGCAAACTTCTCAATAAACTTTCTGGAACTAATTATCCATCGGTAGATTTGGTCGCACTCCAGGCTGTCGGCTTTAATATCGGCGTAGGCAACCGTTGGACATTTAAACACAACATCACTTTGGGGATTGATTGGATCTCCTGGTCGCAACCTGTGATCGTCACGAAAAAAGATGCGGAGTTCTTAAATCACGCCTCAGATCCTGATGATAAAGATGATGTTGAAACCGCGGTCGACGTAATCTCTTATTTTCCGAGGCTTTCGCTCTTAAAGCTTCAGCTCGGGATTCTATTTTAGTTCCAAGTAGAATTTGAATCTATTCGAAAACTGCACACCCCGAGATGATCTCGTGACGCTTCCTACACAGTTATGTTGTTTCAATCAGAAGTCTGCCTGAGCATTAGGAAACAAGCTTTTGAATGCTAGGCTAATTCCTCACAGTTTTTCCGTAGGAGGAAGATTATGGCTTCTAAGCTTTGTATATTAGTATCAGTTCTCTCGTTGGCCGCGTTTACATCAACCGCATCCGCTCAAGATAGTTTTCAAGAGAGTGATCCAACAGTATCACAAGAGGCGGGTGAACCACGAAACCTAATAGAAGAACTTGATCCCTTCGCTCCGGATATCGAAGAGACTCTCCTTGAATACGATGCAATTTATGAAGCCGAGACCGGTAAATCCGCTTTCCTTGAACCAGGTTTTGATCTCTTTGCGGGCTCTAGTGGCTGTTATCGTGAATCCTGTGCGGTCTATGCCTTTGTAAGCAAAGCTGAGCAGCGCATGTACCTCTATGTGAATGGCCGTCTTGAAGACACCTGGCTTGTTTCAACGGGAGCTCGGGGACACAGTACGCCTGACTTTGATCGTCATCCGAATGGGCGCATATATGACGCTTACACCTCAAGCTCCTATCCAGGCGGAAACTATCAAGGCCTAGGCAATATGCCTTATGCTGTATTTATAAAAGGCGGCTTTGCCATTCATGGAACTCCAAAAGGAAATTGGCCTAAACTCGGGCAACGGGATTCTCACGGCTGCATTCGGCTTCATCCTAATAACGGAAAACGCTTTAACCGTCTCGTCCGAGG
>CAZDFM010000481.1:1347-2957 GCA_964504465.1 uncultured Pseudobdellovibrionaceae bacterium
AACACTTGGATCACGGTCGACTAAATTGAAGTAATTCCGGTCTCCGTCGAATGTGGAGAAGGCTTTGGAATTTAGTTGAGATAAAAATATATCTCTGCTGAATTTCGCGGCAGCAGGCCACCATTAGATAAGCCTAGCTTATGGGTGACCAAACCCTCACCCATGAGCTTATCTCGGCAATTTCTCTGATGATTTTAGGGTGCCTGGATATAATAAATGCTCCCAAATTTGTCCTGTACCGCAAAATTTTCTAATACCAAAACACACGAGCATTAAATTCACTGTATAGGGAACATTTTGCGGCACAGATGATGCAATTACATCCCCCCGAGTTGCTAGTAACAGCAGAAAACCTTTTCTAAGGCCGGGGCTCGAATTGATGAAAAAAATTCAGGTAAAAGAAGATCGAATTGACTCAGATATCTTTTCGAAAATTCGAAAAGCTGATGCTTTATCAGTTTTAAGATTCGTTTCTCTCGCCTCATTCAGCTTATTGTTTTGTTTTTCCGGAGCATCAAAAGCTCAAGATGTCTTGACTGAAGTAGGAGAGCTACCAGGTCAAAATCTCTCGCGTAAAACCTGGGAATTCGAAGCATCTGCTACTTCTTATAAGAGCGTTGCTGAATACACTGACTGGGTTGGTCTACTTGGTGCCGGCGTGAGCTATAATAGAATCAAAGATTATAATTTTAAAGCCGAGCTCGACTATGCTTTTCAGTATGACTCTGAGGTCACCCAAACAGAAGCTACTCGATACGGTGTCCAAGACTTAGAGCTGACGGCAACTTATAAAGATTTAGTCGACGGTCCCATTCACACATTACGCCCGGTCGCAAAATGGTATCTTCCAACGTCAGAAGTATCGCAAAACGCAACGCTCTATAGCACCGTCGGTGCCGGCGTAAGTTATTCTCAAATCGGCCGCTTTTTTAATTTTGGAACGAGCCACCTTTTACTCGCGAGCGCGTTTCAATATGAAACTACGGATGCGGTGGGAAGCGATTATAACTCCCCGCTTGGTATGTCTAATGGTGTGAATATCTCTAGATCTTTTGGGAAATTCAGCCTTGTCGGCAGCTATTCCGTCACGACTTACTATAACTACGCGAGCAATTTCGTGAACATTCAGACTTTCCTTAGCTCCGCCAGCTGGCGGATTAATCCCGATCTATCTATCACTGGATATTACCGGTGGCGGGATGATGTTTATTCGTATTTAAGTGCCTTTGACGATGACACTTCTATAACTGGATTATCTTTAACATATACAATGTGAGGGTTTCATGGCGGGACGGGTTAGCAATTTAATCATAGTTACACTTATTGCGTTTTTGTTTGCAGTAAGCTGTACGAAAAAGCGAGACGATCAGTTAGCGCAAGCTAATGGAAATTACCTAAAAACCTACGCCGAACTCGATGGTAAGACATTTACTCTGACCACGGGCGCGGTGATTTCTGAAACGGCTACTACAGCTTCAGAAAAGATTGTAGTCGAAGGTCAAGTTCCAGAGGGAATACGAATCCTTCCTTTGGTGGAGTACAAGACTGACGCCGACCTTCTAGGAGAAATTCCTTTTAGAGGCCGTCCCAATATGCGTTATCAGATCCGC
>CAZDFM010000482.1:0-2937 GCA_964504465.1 uncultured Pseudobdellovibrionaceae bacterium
GGGGACCTCGATGAATATTTATTCTGAAAAAACGATTGGAGAAATGAAGGGCAAAAATTATTTAAATTGCTGGTCGGGCGAAAATGACCAGCAAAAGGATGTTTTGGGAAATACGTTTGATGAGCTGTCTCTCGCCAAAGTCGAACACCTTATCTATTTTGGAGACGGTTTAGCTTTATTCCAACAGGGGAATTCAATTCTGATTCCAGCGAAGATGCCGGTTGGGAAAGCAAAAATCATTTCGCCTCCGAGAGAATTAACTGCCACAATGACACCGTCGGAAGTCGTTATATTATGCGAACAGAAAAATTGTTCACACAAAGTAAAACTTAAATCTTACGGAGAATTTTCGGTTGGCCTAAGTTCTCAGACACGGAAAGCTACTCCGATTTTCAAGCAATATATTTCAGGAGCGCTCAAGAAGGAGCTCGCAGCCAAGCAACTGAAAGCATTAAAGCTTGAAGCATTACTTCCGGTTTTAGATAAAATCGGGCCCTATAATGTAAGCTGCAAAAACGAAGTGCTCGATAAATATTCAATTCAAATTAAGACGGATCAGGGAGAGTTAGAAGTAGTAGCTGCCTTGGTTCTATGCCCCAGAGATTTGTGATGCTGGCTATTGCTTCGACTGAGTGGGCATTCTTGAGTATCCGACTGTTATTCCTCTTTGTAATTTTGGTTGGTTGTACAAAGAAACCCGCAGAAGAAATAACAGTGCCTCATTACGGGAGGGTAAGTAACGGAATAGCCACGTCTGATTTCGGTCCCGGGCAAATTTTAAATTTCAGGGTTTTAAAAATTGAGAATATTAAAAATACTGAAGTGTTTGCGCAGAAGACAGCTGAATGCGCGGCGCTGATTCGTCTCGGACGTAATGATATTTTCAGTTATGCAAACGATATAGCGAAAGAATGTTTGGTCGACCAGCGAGATCTGACCGAGATAAATTCAACTTATAATAAGATGCGAGCAGAATCCTTTGTTACTTCCGAGAAGGGCATGAAACTACATGTGATAGTTTCTGGCCTTTACGAGACAGAAATTTTCAGACTAGAAGAGGAGAATGGCTCGCGTAAGCTCGAAGTAAAAACTGACTCAGATGATATTGAAGTATGCTTCGCTTCTTCGAAGACTGGCTCGAAATACAAATCCAGGTGCAAAGGGCTAGACAATTATCGTCAGCAAACCGAAGATTTGTTCTTCTTTCAAGGAAGTAAAAAGTTATCAGCTGTAAATCGTGTACTTGAATCATACTTATTAAAAGAGACCACAATTGAGCATGCTGCTCAGAAACTTTCCGAATTAAACTTCGCTGACCATAACAAGATTCTCTCTTGGCTAGAGACCGATGGTAGGAAATGTACTAACCGAATATTCAAGGTCATTAATATTTTTGCTAAGACTAGCTTAAAAGAAGAGTTTAAAATTGTTGGAGCGATTAATGTATGCGCTCTACCTTCAAATTACATCGCGGGCCCAGACAGGGACCGAAAGAACTATGAACCGTTCCGCCTGGAGATGTACGATCACTTAAACAAAATGAGAAAACAAATTTCTCAAGGAAAGAAATTGTTAGGATTATAGGTTCTTCGCTTAAGAATTAAAGGTGTCACAAAAGCAACCAGAGCACCGCGCTTCCGCAGCGGCAACTGGGTGCGTTACCGCTGTTGATGTATCCTTAATGGTAGGGTCGTAAATAATCGCGAGTGATTAATTTACGAGGACATCCATTTCAGAAATTATACTAGCAGAGGGGGCGCCTGAGGTGAAGCCGTCTGAGGCGACATCGATTAGGTTTGTGTTTAAGTATTCGTTTACGGAAGTCTTAAGGCTCAGTTGGGGGGTGCGGCCTACGATTTCGCCTTTTTCTATTACGAAGCCGGCTTGGACTGGGGTTGAGAATTCGCCTAGGTCGTTACTGTCGCCGCCAGCGGCGATCAGGACTACGATGCATTTGTCGAGGCCCTTCACTATTTCGCGCCATGGTCGTTGGCCTTTTGCGACTCGTAAGGATCTTGGTTCGAGCATCACGCCACGGTTGTAAGGTCTTTTTGCGTTGCCGGTGCTGGGGCGGTTAAACTTTTTTCCGAACCGTAGGTCGGAGAGGACGTTTTCGAATCTGCCGTTTTCGATAAGTTTGAGTGAGTGCACGCGAACGGTTCCTTCGCCGTCGAAGTACATGTACTCGCTGTGATCGGGATCGTAGCCGACATCTTCAATTGAAATCTTGGGGCTAAAAAGTTGAGTTCCAAGTTTTCCGCTGTAGAGGGCAGCGCCTTCTTCATATTTGTTTACCAAAAACGATTCGAGAAGTTTTGCGGCGGGTTGAAGAGAGTTTGTGAATAAAACGGGGTATCTGCCGTTTGATAGCTTGGCTTCATAACTTTGTCTCTCTAAGATTTCAGAGTGCTCGTTAATGGCGGTGTCGATGTCGCACGAGTTGTCGTTAAACCCGAAATACCCATCCATCATGCTGCCAGAGCCTTTGCGTTGGTAGACATAGTACCAATCTGCGATTTGTCCAGAAGCACTCAAGTTTAATCCGTAGCTCGATTCGAGCTTTGTTGTATTTTTTTGCAGAGTACAAGTGCCGCTAAAAACAAAATTTGGAAATCGCTGGTTTAATTTTTCAAGGCCTGCTTCATAGGACTCAAGGAGTGATCCTTTAAGATCTTTTTCGAATCGGATTTCGGTATGTGCTTTTGCAAAGCCATACTCGTGAGGAGTGCCCGGGCCGCCCCATTCTTTATTTTCAGCAAGCAAACGCTCGAGTGTTGCATCACCTAGACGCGAGGTCTGATAGAGTTTGCCGTTTTCAAAACGCCGCACACCGAATCGCTGGATTTCAGCATTTTTTAAGGCCGAGATTTTTCCGCCCGCCGCAGTTAGGGTCGAAGACTTTTCGTGAAGAGAAAGAATATCGTAATCCATTAGCTC
>CAZDFM010000483.1:0-2930 GCA_964504465.1 uncultured Pseudobdellovibrionaceae bacterium
GCTGGGACCAAATCTAAAAAGCAGCGCACTGTCGCCTCGGCAATATCTTCGAAGCCTTTAAAGTTAGCATAGAACTTTTCTTTATTAATCAGGGCACGATTTTTTATCTTGGGCAGGGGAGCCTCTTGAGTGAAACCGATATTAGCACCATAGTTGTTTAAGACTCGAACTAGCTCAGACACTTCGAGTGGTTTACTGATAAAGTCGTCCATGCCACAATTGTAACAGCGTTCAACATCGGTCTTCATAGTACTCGCCGTGAGGGCGACAATTTTTGGAGGATTTCCGCTTTGATTACGATTTAAGATCTGTTCTGTCGCTTCAAAGCCATCCATTTCAGGCATGTGGCAGTCCATAAAGATTAAATCATAGGGCTTCTTTTCTAGTTGTGCCAAAGCTTCAAGTCCTGTGTTGGCAAGATCGGGTTCAAAACCCAATTTTTTAAGCATACCGAGTGCGACCGCCTGATTGACCTTGTTATCTTCTGCAACCAAGATGCTGATTTGCTTTACCGAAGAATCTAAGAGCCGCAAATCACTAAGCGATTTTTGTCTTGTTGGCGCGTCTGTAGCTTCAGTTAGAATTGTAAAAGTAAAAACTGAGCCTCTTCCCATTTGGCTTTCGACTTCAATTTGTCCTCCCATTTTTTCAACAAGACCTTTAGAAATGGCGAGTCCCAATCCGGTCCCGCCAAAGCGTCTGGTCGTTGAAGCGTCAGCTTGCGAAAACGAGGTAAAGATTTTGGACTTCACACTATCGGCAATGCCAAGTCCCGTATCCTTCACTGAAAAAACCAGTTCGAGCTTCGAGTCGGTTTTAGTTTTTAGCTCACCCGAAATGTGTACATAGCCTTTCTCTGTAAACTTAAGTGCGTTTCCTACTAGGTTTGTCATGATTTGTCTAAACCGGGTGACATCTCCTAAGATATAACGAGGAACATCTGGAGAAATACTGTAGTAAAGAATAAGTCCTTTATCATGTGCAGTGGGTTCTAATAGATCAACGATGTCATGAATTGAGTCCTGAACTGAAAAAGTCTGGCGTTCGAGCTCAACTTTGCCCGCCTCAAGTTTTGAGAAATCTAAAATATCATTGATTAAGGAGAGCATGGTCTTGCCGCAACTCTGGATGACCTTCAGTTTTGAAAGCTGTTCGTCTACTTTGACTTCGCTTACTAGTAGATCGCACATTCCAATAATGCCATTCATTGGAGTTCTAATTTCGTGGCTCATATTTGCTAAGAATTCCGCCTTCGTACGAGCCGCATCTTTTGCTTCAGTTAAGGCTAAAGAGATTTCGTCTTTTTGTTTTATGGTAGTTCTTTTTGCGCGCAACAAACTCCAATAAAGTTCATTTTGACTGTAGATCTGTAAAATTAAAAAAGCGCCGTAGGTAAAAAAAATCGAGGCGACGGCGAGATTCGACTGAAAGTCGCTGGCTAAAATCTTAATTGCCGGAGCAATAATTAATATCCCAACAAAAGCCACCGCCCTTTTTCGGTGCGGATTAAGGGAGGTCACTCCTGCTGAAGCAATACCACTGATAATTAAAAAAACGATGGCAGTAGTTGGGCTGAACATCCCGTAATAAGTTACCGATGCGATGCAGATCGTGCTCCATAAGACTGCCGTCGAATAGAGACTTAAATCAAACAGCAGAAGCCAACGTCTCCTTGAGCTAAGCGTGGCGAAAAACCGCCGTTTGGAGCCGCTCAAGAAATATCTTGAAAGATTGATGAGAGCTAAGGAAGCCCAAACGGCATACGAAAAAAACGGAAAGTCTTCTGTGAAATCTGTTAAACCAAAAACTACAGAAACTAAAACGATGTGCCCAAGACTCGCGGTTTTAAGACGTCTCGCGAGTTCAAGTTGAGATTCTAGTTTTAGATCGTTCTGGTCATTGAGAGGTCTTGGCATAAAGGAAACATCGGATAGTTCAAGTCTAAGACTTATAGAAAACTAAGTTAATTTATTGTTTACAGGTGGGGCGAAACCGTTAAAGTTTCGCCCTTTTTTCCGGCGGTTATAGGAGTGTTCATTCCTGAGACACATTGGTTAAATCTAACCTTCAAGCTTCTTTTTTTGTCGTATACTCTTATGAATATTCTTCCATTTTTGTTTTTCTTCAGCAGCCAATCGTTTGTCAATTTTGCGGTTTGCAAACTGTGCTTCTCGAAGCAGCTTTTGATAATTCTCCCATTGCTTTTTTGAAATCTGACCAGAGTGCAATGCTGCTCGAACTGCACAGTCGGGTTCATTTTCATGCCGGCAATCTGAGAAGCGACAACCTTCGCTTTGGCTGACAATGTCGTCGAAAAGTGTCTCTATATTTTCGTTTTGCCCGTAGATCTGAACTTCTCTTAAGCCGGGCGTGTCGATAATCATGGCTCCGTTGTCTATTAGAAATAATTCCCGACCTGTTGTTGTATGACGTCCTTTATCGTCGTTTTCACGAATGGCTTTTACTTCTTGATGTTCTTCGGCCGTCAGTTTGTTAGTAAGAGATGACTTACCGACTCCGGAAGATCCAAGAAGTACCGCAGTCTCACCTTTCGTTAGATAACTTCTAAGTGCAGTGAGGCCGTGCGAATTTGTTGAACTCGTAGGGATAACCTCTAAGGCTGGCAGTGTGGACCGAATCTCCGAGACGACGTCGAGGTAGTCACTGCGAAGATCAACTTTTGAAAGCACAATGACTGGTTTTACACCGCCTTTTTCTGCAAGAAGGGCGTAGCGCTGCACGCGGTTCACACTGAGATCTTGATTTACCGACATAACGATAAATGCGTAATCTACATTTGCCGCGAGCACCTGAAGTTTTGATCCGGTGCCAGGGGCCACGCGCGCGATTTGCGACTTTCGGGGTAAAACTTTATCTATAAGGGCTGCAGTCTTATTTTGTTCGTCTATAAACACCGAATTGCCAATGAC
>CAZDFM010000484.1:0-2914 GCA_964504465.1 uncultured Pseudobdellovibrionaceae bacterium
CTTATCTTGATGCTCGCATTGATGCGCTTAAGAACCCAGAGCAAGGAGTGACGCGATGATTCGGTTGGTTGTAATGAGCTTGGTGGTAAGCCTTTTGGTGGCTGCTATCCCCGCTCAAGCAAAAGCAAAAAAGACCAAAGCCAAAGCCACGCCAAGCAATATGAACTTGAGCACAAACGTTCGCTTTGACGCCGACTCGGTTTATGGCCGGTACGCGTACGCGGACGAAGCTCTAGCGACAGTAGAAGACGAAAAGCTTTTAAATAGTTTATTAGGTGTTCGAACAGACTTTAAGGACCGGTTGCAACTCGCAACTAAAAAAAGGTGAGTAACATGAGCCGCATGAAAGATGGAAAATTTGTAATTGAGAATAGCGACGGACAAATCGTACGCACTTTTCAGTGGACGGATGGTTCAGCAGCTTTGATCTTCCGTGAAGACACTCGCCGCGTAGAACTGGTTTCTCAAGACGTTCTAAAAAACGATGAGATCCCTCACACTTTAATCTCAAAGGTATCACGCTCTGCCGTGATGTCTTCTCCTGTAGATTTAGGTGGGTTCGGTCACCTCAAGTTCGTAAGTGAAGTTGAAAATTATGAACCTGCAATCGTTCTTGAAGAAGAAGATGATTCTCAGTGGAAGAAGGTCCTTAAGTTTACTTCTATCGGCCATATCGGTACTTTAGCGGTTGTGATGCTTTTGGGTCTTGTCATTATTCCTTACTTTACTGAAGAGGAAGCCCAAGTTGTTCAGGTCATCCAACAAGTTAGAGTTGAGAAACCTCAAACGAGACAAAAGGTTAAAACTGTACAGGTTTCTGAGAAGAAACTTAAAAAGACAGTTCAAGCCAATTCAAACGTAACAAAGAAAAAGAAAACTCAAACTCCGATCGTCAAAAACCGCAAGAAGACTAAAGGAACTGGTTCTGCAACTGTTGCAGGAACGGGTTCTGGCCGTGCTCTTAAGGTGACTCAAGTAGGTGCACTAGGTGCGCTTGGTGGAATGAAAAACGGCTCCAAAGGCAGCGCCGGCTTTAACTTAAATTCTGTTGTTAACTCTTCTGGAAGCAGCCTCACACTTGAAGGCGCTGGCGGAAGAGGCGGAAGCCCACGATCACTTCGTGGCAAAGGTTTAGTAACTTCAGCCATCGGATCTGGTGGTGAAGCTGTTGGTGCCGGTGGGTACGGTACTCGTGGAAAAGGTGGCGGAGCCGCGGGGTATGGCTCTATGAATATCGGTGGTTCGGGCGCGGGGTCGCCAGGTTCTGCCGGTTACTTTCAACCCTTGGAAGAAGAAGCCTTGGTTGAGGGTGGTTTAGATCGTGATCAAATTGCTGCGGTAATCAACCGTAACAAAGGTCAAGTGATCTATTGCTACGAAAAAGGTCTTCAAGTGAAGCCTGAACTTTCGGGCCGCGTAACAGTTGATTTCACGATCTCTAACACAGGTCGCGTATCGGTTGCTCGAGCTTCGAACTCTTCTCTTAACTTTGCACAAGTTGAGGGTTGTATCGTAGGCAAACTTAAAGGCTGGAAGTTCCCTAAACCAGTTGGAAACGTAAACGTAAATGTATCTTATCCCTTTGTCTTACGACGTGTAAGCCAAGGATAAAGATCACAACGCAGAGGAAAATGATCAGCGAAGCTGATCAAAACAGAATCAGTCACGGATGATTTTAAGGAGAATGACGATGAAAAACACAATCTTACTTTCGGTTCTGGCTTCAGTAGTGGCAACAGCTGCTATCGGTTGCGGTGGGAAGGATCCCTTTAAGCGCGAATCCAACCCGACTTCTAACTATCCAGGACTTGAGAACTCCGTCGCTCCTCACGAAGAGAAGCCTCGCAATCAGTTTTATGTTTCTGACGTATTTGACGTTGCTTTTGAAGAGCAACAAGAGTCACGCAGAATCTTGAACTTTGTAGAAGGCCAATCAACTTCACAAAAAGTTCGTGCTCGCGTTTATATGGATGGAATTGGTTTTAGCTTAAAACCATCTAACCTTCCAAAAGGTGCGACTTTCGAAAAGTCTGCTGAAGAAGGCATTTGGGTACTTTCGTGGAAGCCTGAGTTTGGTTTTATTCCTGCGAACCAAAACGAAAAACAAGTCGACATCCAAATTGAGCTCGTTCCTACCGTGAATCCTGGATATGCTTCTAACACGAGCCTTCCTTCACAAATTGAAAGAACTGTTCATTTTACTTTAATGGTTCGTCACACTGAAGCTGAACCTACAATCGTTTCTGTAAAAGGTCTTAAAGGCGATATTAGCGAAAAGAAAGCCATTCCTTTTAAAGTAGAAGTTTCTGATCCCGCTAGCTACAAAGGTGCCGCACCTGAGCTTTTCTGGGGCTATGACAGAACTCTTTATTCAAAAGACAGCAAAGTTTATTCAGGCCAAAGCGGAATCGACTGGGCAAGTTACGACAATAAAAAACCTAAACAACTCGACAACGGTAACTGGGAATACTCACTAGTTTACTACCCTTCAGTTGTAGCCTCGTTACATGGCGACAATGCGAAAGACGGAAAATTAAAAGTACAATTTAGCCTTCAGGCGGCTTCGACAGCTTCTGAAGAATTATCACCAGCTTATTCTCACCCATTAAATATCGTGCTTGATACTCAGGCCGGAGGAACAAAATGAAATCCCTAATTGTTTGGCTATTGGTTATTTTGACACCATCAATGGCGCTTGCAGATGACGTTCTGAAAGACCTTGATGCTTTGGGTGGTAACCGCGATATCGTGAATAAAGCTCGTGAGCTTGATCCTAAAAACAAAGTCCGCATCGTGCAAAACCGCGCTGTAGACCGCGATTTTAGATTTGAGTTCGGTATGAACTACGGAATGGTTACGGGCGGAGATCCTTATCTTTCATCTGATAACTTAGGTGGTCGAGTGGATTTCCACA
>CAZDFM010000485.1:0-2913 GCA_964504465.1 uncultured Pseudobdellovibrionaceae bacterium
TATGTTCGTCTGCCTGACCTTTATGATCCCTAGCTATTCGTCTGCCCCATCAGCGGTAGTCAAGGTTGCGGTCATCGACACAGGGATTGATAAACATCACCCGCATTTGAAAGAGCATATCTGGGTCAATCCTGGCGAGACCGGACTAGATGCAAACGGGAAAAGCAAAAGTCATAACGGAATCGACGATGACCTAAACGGATTTATTGACGACGTTAACGGCTGGAATTTCGCACATAACAATAAAAATCTAAGGGATGAGGATGGACACGGCACTCATATTAGCGGCGTGATCAAAGATGTAATCACTCAACAGAACACAGTGATTCCGTTTCAAATCATGGCGATCAAATATTACGCTAAAGATTCAAAGCCCAGTTTACGTACAGAAGCTTTTATTCGCGCCTTAGATTATGCGGTGCAAATGAAAGCCGACGTAATTAATATTTCTGGCGGAGGCCCAAAATTTAATGAGCGTGAGCTTGAGGTTTTAAAACGCGCCTCCGCGCAAGGCATTTTGATTGTCGCCTCTGCTGGAAATAAAAAGGTCGGGCGTGAAGATCAGACCTTCTATCCAGCAGGTTACGAACTCAGCAATATTTTATCTGTAATTGCAACGGATCACTGGGGCAAAGTGCTTCCAACAAGCAATATCAATGTGAATAAAACCAATGTCTTTGCTGCAGGAGCAGATATTCGCTCGAGTCTTCCTCGCAATCGCTTCGGCAAAAAAACAGGTTCGTCGCAAGCCGCTGCTGTTCTCACAGGTTATGTCGTCAAGTATATTAACGAAGGAAAACTCTTTAATATTGCAGAACTTCGAAATAACTTTTCATTGGTTAACAATTCTACACAAGCCCCGCTATTTGTGTCGAATAGCGCAAACTAATTGCACATTTGATTGAAGCAAACACCCTCCGTTTCAGCTAACTTCTAAGAGTCACGTCACGAATAGATCCGCACCACTTACTCTCACGCGAATCTTCGAACTGACGAAATACTTTATGGAGGAGGTTTGACTATGAAAACTATGAACAAATTAATTTTCGCATTAGCGCTGGTGAGCCCAGTCGGTTTTGCAAATGCCGCAACGAGTGCTGCAACTGGAACCGGAACTAATGGAGCTACGACGGGAACTTCTACAGGTACGATGGACCAAACCAATGGAACAACGAGTTCTCCTGGAGTTGGCAGTACAGTAGGAACTCCGTTAAATGACACTTCTACTCGTTCAACTACTTCTTCGTCTCCAACAACTACCACACCTTCAACTACTAACTCAAAAACCCAAACTACTTCGCCCGGAAGAACTACTACCGGAACAGGTGCAAGCATGGGTTCAAGTTTAAGTACTGATGTTGTGACAAGTGCTCAGGAGGCACTTAGCAATCGCGGTTACGATGTGCGTGCAGACGGCATAGCCGGTACACAAACTCGTAGAGCCGTTTCTCGCTTTCAATCAGAAAATGGTATCCCCCAAACCGGAGAACTCGATGAGCCAACATTAAACGCTCTGAGTGTTCCAATGGATATGGATGATACCGATAGATCACCCGCTAGCACACCTACTCAGTACTGATTCGTTCTGAATCAGCGGTACGGTGTCTATTCCTAACCACCCGCCTTAACAAGGAAGTCATCTGCGATGGCTTCCTTGTTTCCTTTTAAGGCTTCAACACTTTTTTTAATATGTCCAGATTCCGCCGCCAAAGGGTGCAACCGCCTCCGGTCCAATCGGTAAAATTCGAAACGGATTGATCGTCGGGTGCGAGTAATAATAATGTCGCTTGATGTGATCAAAACGCGTCGTCACTTTAAAGGCAGGTTCTGAGTAGAGTTGTGTCAGGTACCGAGATAAATTTGGATAGTCGCGAATCATCCTGAGGTTACATTTAAAGTGAAGATAATAGACGATATCGAAGCGTACGAGCGTCGTGTAAAAGCGGATGTCTGCTTCAGTGAGACTCTCACCAACCAAATACTTATGATCCTTTAGGCGGGATTCCATTCGGTCGAGGCTTTCAAATAGCGGATAAACGGCTTTATCGTAAGCTTCTTGCGAACGCGCAAAGCCGCACTGATAAACTCCGTTGTTGATATGATGATATACGTCTTCATTGACTCGATCGATCTCGCCTCTGAGTTTTGCAGAATAATAGTCGTCCTCGTTTCCAGTTATGGAGTTAAAGGCAGTATTAAAAATTCTGATAATTTCAGAAGATTCATTGTTTACGATCTTTTTAGTTTTTTTATCCAGCAAGATAGGAACAGTGGTTTTACCGGTAAAGTGCGGATCGACAGCTGTGTAGATATCCTTCAAATATGTCTTGGCAAAAACTGAATCCGGGATCACTCCACTAAAATCTTCTTTAAAACTCCAGCCACTTTCGAGCATGTCTGGGTTTACTACTGAAAAAGAAATATGGGTGCGCAGCTCTTTTAACTCTCGCATGATGAGAGTTCGATGGGCCCAAGGGCAAGCATAGGACACGTACAAGTGATAGCGGCCGCTTTCGGGTTCAAACTTGCCGCCAACTTTAATCTCGTCTCGAAAAGCTTGTTCTTGGCGCTTATATTCTCCCGTGGGAGAGTCTGGGTTTACGTCTTCGGTTCTCCACTGGCCATCGACTAAGCGGCCCATTAGAATTCGCCTGACTGAAGCATAACCAAAGTGCAAGCTTCTACGACATCCGCACCGGCTTCGTCTCGCAAAACTCTTTCGAGTTCGGGGTTCTCGCTCCCCGGGTTAAATATAACTCGTCGGGCTTTTAGCTTTAAGATGTCATCCTTGAGCGCACTTGAAATTTTAGGCCCAACGTACATAGTGAGAGTGTCGACCTGGCCGGAAATCTCGCTAAGAGTAGAAAAAACTTTTTCGCCTTCAATTTGGCTAAGTGCAGGGTGCACTGGCAA
>CAZDFM010000486.1:0-2901 GCA_964504465.1 uncultured Pseudobdellovibrionaceae bacterium
CCTACTACATTAAATTTTCAAAATAAAGATGCGGCGTTAGAAAAGAAGTTCGCTGAGCCGCCAATAATAACTTCGAATCTTCCACCGGTAGTATAAATGGTATCATAAGCGACACTACCGACGACGAGAATTTCAGACATACTTTCCCCCTGAACCCACAGAAACTTTAAGTGAATTTCGAAGGGATTGTTTTACAAGGAAGGACGCGAGGGTTCAACCGCTGATTTGCCGACAGGGGCTTTATTGGCCACAGTCGTCAACTGACCACAAGCTGCATAAATATCACGCCCCATAGTTTTTCGACGAAGCACGTGCGAGCCCAGCCGAATAAGCTCATCTTGAAAATCGACGATGCTTTTTTCATCAGGTCTAACGAAGCCTGAGTTTGGGTGTTCGTTAAATGGTATAATATTGATGTTACAAGGGATATCCCGCGTAATCTCGTGCAAGTCGCGCGCATCTTGAAGCGAATCGGTTAGACCTTTTAAAAGCACATACTCAAAAGTCACACGATCTTTGGCATCGACTGTATGTTTTAAGCAAGCTTCAAGTAACTCTGCGAGTGGCCAGCGTTTATTAATCGGCATAATCTTGGTTCGAATTTCATCGTTAACCCCGTTGAGACTCACAGCGAGTCTCGCACCTGACTGAGTGACCCGCGGAATTAGAGGCACAATTCCAGAAGTTGAAACGGTCACTTTTTTGCGGGAAAAATTCATTCCAAAAGTGTTGTTGAATATCTCAATACTTTTGAAAACCGCATCAGGATTATCGAGAGGTTCACCCATTCCCATAAAGACTACGTTTGATATTTTCTGGTCCTCTGGAAGATGCTTATTCACAACTAAAAACTGCCCCACAATTTCAGCGACCGTTAGACGGCGCTTTAACTTTTGTTTTGCCGTGTAACAGAACTGGCAAGCCATGTTGCAGCCGATTTCTGAGGACACACACAGAGTCATTCGACCTTTTGAAGGGATAATGACCGACTCTACAGAAAGACCCGCACCCATATCGAAAAGGTATTTTCGAGTGCCATCTTTACTGATGTGCTCGGTGATAATTTTGGGCTGCTCAAACTTAAAAAGCGACGGAAGCTCATCACGAAAAGCCTTCGAAAGATTAGTCATCTCTGAAAAGTTTTCCACACCCAAGCCATAGACCCAGCGAAAGAGCTGTTGCGCTCTAAATTTTTGTTTACCATTGGAGACTAGGTATTGTTCTAGGTCTTCTTGGCTAAGATCGTAGAAATTCACAGGTTCGGCCATGGGACTCACTGACAGGTTTGAGGCTAATCGCAAATAATGTACGTAACTGCTCTGCTTCATAGCACCTTTTTCATAAAACTTAAAGAAGAGCAGCTGTTTGTGAGGACTTTCTTTGCAAATCTACGGCCGAGGAACTTTTTTTACGAACCAGTAGGTCGCAAGTCCTGCAATTGTGAAGGCCACCGCGAGTAAACCGAAGAATAAGCCATAGAAGAGAATGTCTCTTTCGGGAGCACAGCTCTCGGGGCAGTTTTCAGACATACAATTTAAATTGCTGGCAATATAATCGGGCATACATCCCAGGGGCCATTGCGTGACCATAATAAAGGTCCAAACTATGAGGAAAAACCCCATCCCGAGACCACCACCAAACGCAAGACCGATGACGATTCTTAACGACTTGCTCATGCTAGGCCTGATGCTGCTGGATATAGGCTTTTAATTCTGATTTCTTGCAAGGCACACAGCCCACTTTGCCCACGACGACCCCAGCTGCGTAATTTGCTAAAACGCACGCTTCTTTCAGGCTCAGACCCGAAACCCATGAGAGCGCAAGAGCTGCGATTGCGGTATCACCGGCGCCTGTGACATCAAACACTTGTCTTGCAAACGTCGGCACGCTGAAAACTTCGCCTTCAGTGAACAAGCTCATGCCCTGTTTTCCGCGGGTGATAATCATTTGCTCTGAGCCAATTTGTTTTATGAGTTCTAATCCTACATCAATATGTGAGTTCGGTTTTTCGCGAAGCTCATCGATATCTAAGCGAGAAAGCGCAAAAGCCTCGTCGCGATTAGGAGTCATAAGATCCGCTCCTCGGTAATAGTGCACAGGAGTGGTGCGATGAGGATCGACGAGGATCTTCTTCTTTTTAGCTTTAGACTGCTGAATGATGTACTGGAGAAGTTCTTCGTCCAAAACCCCTTTAGCGTAATCTTCAATGATTACACCATCTACAGTTTCGATCAGTCGGTCAAAAGAGGTTCTAAGCTCGGCTTGCACACTTTCACTCAAAAACCGGCGATGCTCAAAGTCTACTCTGACGATATGGTGATGTTCGGCCATAACTCGAAGCTTTCGGGTCGTGGGGCGTGAAGAGTCTACGAGGAGATGTGCGGAAGAAATTTCGGCTTTTTTCAATTCGGAACGAAGTTGTTCTGAAGCTGCGTCGGCACCGACAACTCCTAAGAGAAGAGGTTCACCACCAAGGCTCGCAATATTCTGCGCCACATTGGCTGCAAGGCCTAAACGCTGATCTTCTGAGCTCACATCGAGCACGGGCACCGGCGCTTCAGGCGAAATGCGTTTTACTTCGCCAATTACGTATTGGTCTAAGCCGATATCCCCAATGATAAGGACACGCTTTCCGCTCAATAAATCTAACTTTTTTAAGATTGAATCGCCTAACTCCATACGAGTGGCGTTTGTCATTTCGATTTCTTTTGCCATTATTTGACTTCCTCTATTGTGGACTTCGTACCACAGCCGTGAACGAAGTCCAATGGCCGCGAAGCTAAGACAGGTAACATATTGCGTCTTTCATGGGGCGGTGTTTGCTTGCCTTTGACCTAAGTACAGACTCATGCGATTTATGTGGCTTTAAACGATACCACGGTGACGGATAAGTGTCTGAGA
>CAZDFM010000487.1:0-2897 GCA_964504465.1 uncultured Pseudobdellovibrionaceae bacterium
AATTCACGATCTAAATCAATAGGAGGAGCTTCGTTAATTACAACTTTTTTAGGAGCTTCTTCGGCGGCTTCAACAACAGCCGTCGCAGCAACTGGATCTTGGATTGAAATTCTCAAAGTGTTTTCAAAAGCTTCGGTTTTAATACGGCCTTTAAGTTCACGCGCGCTGACATCTTTATAAATGATTCGAGAACGGAGTAAACCGGGCTGATATTGATAGGTAAAAACGCTGTCGACCTTTTCGTCGTTGGCTTGTTTAGTTTCTTTTCCAGAATTAATGCCAGCATTCTTAACGTTTGCTTGAACTGTTCTATTCAAAAATTCGAAACTAACTTGTTCGGGGTCAACAGGTTGACTAAAAGTGATCTCGCTTACGAAGTGATCCCCTTCGCGGTAAGATTTAGTTTCTTTCACTAGCGCTAGGCCCTCGGCCATTACGTGTGAAGAGAAAATTAGACAAAGCGATACCATGAGTCCATAAAACATGACTCTACTCCCCTGGAAAATTGTGTGTTCAAACTTTTACTGCTGCTGCGTACTCTTTACTCGGTAGCTGGTGGCCCTACTTCAATTGTTCAACCCGCTCGGTGGGTGAAATAATATCCGTTAGTCTCACACCGAACTTTTCGTTCACAACCACTGCTTCGCCGCGAGCTACGAGCTTGTCATTTACAAGCACTTCCATAGGTTCACCTGCGAGCTTACTTAATTCGATGACACTTCCCTGTCCTAAATTAAGTAAATCGGTTACGACCATTTTTGTTCGGCCGAGTTCCACAGTTACACGAAGCGGGATATCTAAGATTAAAGAAAGATTTCGGTCTTTCTTCTCGTCGTTATCCCAATCGTGTTTGCCGCCGCCATCGTCAGCAACGGCCTTAGGCCCGCTTGCTGGAGCTGGATCTGATGCTGCCATCTGATTCAGTTCGGCTTCGAGCGATGCCGCTAGATTTGAAGCGTCGTCTGCCATTTTCCCCTCACTTCGTTATCGGACGGGTTACTTGTACTGCAACCGTCCCATGATGAATTCCGTAATAACACTTAAACTTCTTAACACCTTCTACTTGGATATTGAGTTCGCCCGAAGCATCTTGGTTCAGGGGAATTACATCGCCAATCTTGAGTTTCATAAGTTGCTCTAAGGTAATATGGCTTTGTCCAAGGTCGACCTTTACGTCTACGTCTGTATCTAAAAGCTGACGCTTAATAATAGAGGTCCACATTTTTTTATCTGTTTGATCTGATTCAACCTGAAAGCCCGTCGAAAGTTTTTGTTTGATCGGTTCAATCGTTGAGTAAGGAATAACTAAAGTGATGGTTCCGTTCGCATTCTCAAGTTCTACGTCAAAGGTAGAAGCGATCACGATATCAGTAGGAGGCACGATACCCACGAACTGAGGGTTAATCTCGGTACGGACAAAAGACGCGTCAATTTTTTCAACCGATGCCCATGCAGCTTCTAAATCGTCTATGGCAAGGTCAACTACTTTACGGATGATTGAAAGTTCGATCGGGGTAAAGTCTTTACCTTCGATTTTTGTGTAGGGGCGATCTGCTCCGCCGAAGAAGCTATCTACTAATGCGTAAGCAAGTTTTGATTCGATAACTAAAAGTGCCGAACCGCGAAGAGCGTTAAATCTTAGAACACTCATACAAGTTGGCATTGGAAGCGTATTAATGAACTCACCGAACTTTAAGAAGTCAGTGCTCGCATGGTTTAATGTCGCGATTTTTCGAAGAGCCGAAGATAAAGATACTCTGAATGCGCGCATGAATTTTTCGTAGATAACATCTAACTGAGGTAAGCGACCGCGGATAATACGATCTTGGCTGGTCAAATCATAGACCACCACTACTCTTTCGTCGTCACCACCTTGGCCCGAGCCAACGATATGACCTTCGCCGCCTTCTTCAGCCCCGAGTTCGCCCTCAGAAACCGCCGCTAGGAGCGCATCTACTTCACTTTGCGATAAGACCTGACTCATCCTGAGTTATCCTTTTGCTTTTGGTCCGTTCATAGACCGGTCTTTTAGTTCGTGCACGACGCCCTTCTTATGGGCGACATCCTTAGTTGTTAATAAACTCTGTAAAATAGACCTTACTGATCTGACCCTTGGTCAAAAATAAGTTCACTTGGTCTCTTATTTCTTCTCTTAATACGTCTTTACCGTCCTTGGTCGAGACTTGAGAATAGTTTTTGCTGCTTAAGATGATAATGATCATGTCGCGAATTTTAGGCTTCAATTGATCAATCTCTTCTTGCACTTCTTCATTGTTAACTTCGAATTCCATATTAACTTTAGCAAGTTTACGGCCGCGCTCACCCGAGAGGTTCACGAGAAAGGTCTCAAGCGGAATAAGTTTTCCGATAAACTCTTTTTTATCGTGCTCTTCTTTAAGAGTTTCATGTTCGCCCTGAACTACGTCTTCAATACCAGGCTGAGCTTCTTTTTTCTTCGCACCTAAATAAAGCATGGCGCCAACACCGATCACTACGGCCATGTTCACGATCGCGAGAATGATAAATAATGTAGGCTTTTGGCCAGATCCTGAGCTGCCCGATTCTCCACCTGTACTTGCGGGCGCTGCATTCGCTTCTGCCACCACCGACCTCCTTGAGATTGTCTCAAGCTATGGATAAAGCAACGCAGGTGCCAAACAGACTAAAGGAGGGAAGATTTTTGGAATCAATAACTTAGGCCCACTTTTTACAGACCTAAGCATGTGAAAACTAAAACGGCTTCATGACGAATTTGACGAAACCTACAAATATCAACTGGGGTTTTTGACAGGACTTTGGCGGGGACTAAGCTTCTGCTTTGCTGACTTCGTCGATTTGAGACTGGATCAAAGTATGGAGCTTATCGTTGCTTGCGACCATGCTGTTTTTAAAAATAT
>CAZDFM010000488.1:0-2884 GCA_964504465.1 uncultured Pseudobdellovibrionaceae bacterium
GGAGGTGAAGTGCTGCATAAGTTTGTCGACTAGAAGTTCGTAGTTCATCGCAACTGCTGAATAAAGTAATCGAAAAGGTCGCTGGCTTCGTGGGGCCCAGGACGGCTTTCGGGGTGGAACTGAACACTCATGCACTTCTTTTCAGGCCAACGGATACCAGACACAGTTCCGTCGTTCAAATTGGTGTGAGTAACTTGAACGCCTTTAGGAAGCGAACTCTCTTCGACCGAGTAGCCATGGTTTTGGCTCGTGACATAAATGCGATCTAGAATCAAATCTTGAACAGGATGATTGCTTCCTCTGTGGCCGAACTTAAGCTTATAAGTTTTGCCGCCAAGAGCGAGAGACAGAATTTGGTGTCCCATACAAATTCCGAAAATATATTTTTGGCCCAAGAGCGAACGGACTGTTTCGACGGTCTCTAAAACTTCTGAAGGATCACCTGGGCCATTCGAAAGAAGAATTCCATCGGGCTTCCAGGCTAAAATTTCGTCTGCTTTTGCGCGAGATGGGAAAACTCGTACGGCTGAACATCGCTGAACTAACTCACGTGTAATATTCTTTTTAGATCCGAGATCCATCAAAGCGACACGAGGACCATCAGCTTTTTGACCGACGATATCGTAGGCTTCTTTTGTCGACGCAATATGAACCCAATCCGCTTCGATCTTCTTTTTTTCTGCGATTAAGGCTTTTGCTTTAGACTTGGCTTCTTCGGCAGTCGTGGCTTGGACTAACGCTCCCCAACCCACGCCTTCTGACCGAAGTCGAAGCGTAAGGGTACGGGTGTCAACATCACTTAAAATTGGAACATTATTTTCTGTTAGTTTTTTCTTCCAACTGGCTTCGCGGCCGGAATCCTGAAGTTCTAAGCAAACAAAACCGTGGATCCAAACTCGCTTTGATTCCCAGATTTCATCTGATTCGCCGTAGTTGCCCATCATCGGAGCTGTCATCACTAAGATTTGTGACATATAGGAAGGATCAGTGGCCATTTCTTCGTAACCGCTATGACCCGTATTAAATACGACCTCGCCCGCTGAAGGCGCGCCACCCCTCCACAGACCAGGATATACCTCGCCAGATTCTAATACTAAAAAGCCAGTGGGCTTCACTACTTTTGAACCTCTAAGCCTAGGATGAATGAAATTAGGGCCGCACGCACAAATACGCCGTTAGTCACTTGATCTAAAATCCGGCAACGAGAGTCATTCAAAGCATAGCTTGAAATCTCGATGCCTCTGTTCACAGGACCAGGGTGGAGGATAATCCCGTCTTTTACGAAAAGCTTAAGATTGTCTCCACCGATTCTGTATTTATCACGATACTCAGCAACTGTTAGACCGATGCCTTGCTGTTGACCGTGTCGTTCTTTTTGAATTCTTAAACCCATGAGCGTCGTCGCCCATTTGATACCTTCATCTAACTGCGCAAAAGACTTAATACCTTTCCAAGCTTCTTGTCTTGGAATGAATTCTTCGGGAGCACAGTAGGCGACTTCAGCACCTAACATTTGTAAGAGAACTAAATTCGAATTCGCAACGCGTGAGTGGAGAACGTCTCCGACAATCAGAACTTTTTCACCTTCCAGTTTGCCTCGATTTTCTAAAATCGTGTAGGCATCGAGAAGGGCTTGAGTGGGGTGTTCCATTGTGCCGATGCCGGCGTTGATAACTGGGGTCCCCAAAGATTCAAGAGTATCATCGGCTTCACGGTCCATGCCGTAGCGAACAACCAATGCATCGGGTTTCATTGCCGCGACATTCTTAAGAGTATCTAGAAAAGTTTCGCCTTTTTGAAGACTCGACACCGATGGGTTATCGAGCATCACGATACGAATACCTAAACGAAGGGCAGCAATCTGGAAACTTGTGCGGGTTCGAGTGCTGGGCTCAGAAAAAACGAGAGCCAAAACTTTTTGCTTCGCTTCGTCACCGTTAATAAGGTTATCGATACGACCTTTGGCCATGAACTCTTTTTTAAAAAGTTCGGTGCGTGCAAAAATCTGATTTAGATCTTTGTCACTCAGCTGCTTAGAACTAAGAAAGGAATTTCCTACTAACGACATTGGTCGCCAATCTATCTAATTGAACCCTCTGAGTCAATCCACAGAGTGAAAAAGACGCGACCAACGGACTTGGGGAAATGTTGATTCTGCCCCCGGCTGCCCCCAGTCAAACGACAACCACACAAACAGGGCGCGAGATTCGAGGAGATCAAAAGGAATTGCGCCCCAGATACGAGAATCAGAACTAAGATCGCGGTTGTCACTCAGAGCAAAAAAGTGACCAGGTGGTACGATTATGGGACCAAAGTTTTCGAACTCTTTGTCCTCTGTGATGTAGATGAGCCTCGATTCGTCGCCAATCGCCTCTCTAAGAGGCAGGTATCCGCTTTCGCTGAGCCCTCCTGCCTTCTCATACAGCGCTGGCTTTCCATTTAATAGAAGGCGTTTTCCCACAATTTCAACGCGGTCTCCTGGTAGCCCCACGACGCGTTTTATGCAGCGAAGTTTTTTATTTTCTGGACACCGAAAAATGACCACTTCGCCTCGTCCCGGCAGAGAGGCGCCTATTTTGTTTGCAGAAAATGGGAGTTTGACTCCGAATGGCAGTTTGTAACCAAAAATAAAATCACCCTCAATAAGGGTAGGATTCATCGAAGATGTCGGAACTTGGTAAGCTGAAACAACGTAAGCCCGTACGAGAAGCGCAAGGACAATCGCGATGACAAGGCTTTCAGCATACTCCCTGAGTATTACCTTTAGACTGTCGCCCCAATCCTCAGAGTTTTTCTTCATTGCCCGAAACTCTACTTAATTTCGTGAAAGAAGCGAGTCCATCTAATTTTAAGTGGATTACACAACACAGGAATAAAACTGATA
>CAZDFM010000489.1:0-2879 GCA_964504465.1 uncultured Pseudobdellovibrionaceae bacterium
CCGTGAACGTGTCCCACAATCCAATCGGTATAGTGTCCAAGAGCGCTAACTGATTTAATAGAAAGCAAAGGGCCTTCGAACGTCGCCATTCCATAGAAGGTGACGGCCGCCACAAAAAATTTAATTACTGGGTCGGTACGCAGAAGATGCCAAGCCCCTTTGAGTGTCAAAAGGCCATTGATCATTCCGCCCCAAGACGGTGCCCATAGCATAATTGAAAACACCATTCCCAACGTTTGCGCCCATTCAGGGAGAGAAGTGTAAAGCAAGTGATGGGGTCCAGCCCAAATATAAATAAACACAAGCGACCAGAAATGAATAATCGACAGACGGTAAGAATAAACGGGCCGGTTAGCAGCTTTAGGAAGATAGTAGTACATCAAGCCTAAAAACGGAGTTGTTAAGAAAAACGCGACAGCGTTGTGTCCGTACCACCACTGCACCAAGGCATCTTGAATACCAGAATACACGGGATAACTTTGAAACCAAGAAACCGGGATTTCGAGAGAATTGATGATATGTAAAAGTGCAACCGTGATGATTGTGGCAATATAAAACCAAAGTGCCACATACATATGTTTTTCTCTTCGGCGTGCAAGTGTACCAAAAAAGTTGACTGCGAAAATCACCCAAACCAGAGTAATCGCAATATCAATTGGCCACTCAAGTTCTGCGTACTCTTTAGATTGCGAGTAGCCGAGCGGAAGTGTGATAGCAGCCGCTAGAATGATAAGCTGCCAGCCCCAAAAATGTAGCCGACTTAAACGATCCGAAAACATTCTGGTTTTGAGTAAACGTTGCGACGAATGATAAATACCCGCAAAAATCGCGTTACCGGCAAAAGCAAAAATGGCGGCGTTAGTATGAAGCGGTCGAAGGCGACCAAATGTGAGCCATTCTAAATTCATGTTTGCGGGCCAATAGGCGAGCTGTACTGCTGCCAGAAGCCCGGCGCAGAATGCGATCGCCGCAAAAAATAAAGTGGCGTAAATGAATTTTCTTACGATATCGTCATCGTAAAAAATCACTTCAGTCAGTGGTGATTGCTGCTTCATGAGAAGACCTTTCGTCATCGTTGAGAATCCGGTGAGCCGGAGTTTCGGTGTCGTCAATTTGTCCGTTTAAAACACTCCAGATGAAGGCAGCCAAAAAGCCTCCTCCTAAAAGCAGTGAAACAGGAATCATAAAATAGAGAATGTTCACTCACGGCTCCTTACCCAGGTACTCAGGAGTATGAGCCCGCTGCTAAGAGGCATCAGAAGTGCGGCAGTCAGAGGATTGATATACCCAAGCAAAGCGAGAATTCCTCCCGCAACATTATACAAGGCCGAAATCGTAAGATTTTGTTTCATTAATTGCTGACTTTGAGTGGCTGTATCGAAAAGAGCGACAATGGACATTAGATTTGATGAGGCCAAATACACATCCGTGTTTCGAAGTGCAACTTCGACTCCGCCAGAAGCGGCAACGCTCACCTGTGCTTGCATCATCGCGAGACTGTCGTTGACTCCGTCTCCCACCATCATGCTGTTGGGATGCTGAGCAACGATGCTTCGCTTTTGCTGTGGGTCAGACTCGAAAAAGGTATCTTCAGCCGCAAATCCTAACTTTTGTGCTAAAGTTTTTACGGCACCGGGTGCATCACCAGAGATAAGTCGGACTTTGTAGCCGCGCTCGCGAAGAATTTCTAACGCATTTCGCGCTCCGGGACGTAGTTGAGCCTCAAAGGTAAAATCATATAGCGGCTGATGGTCTTCAAATAGAGTACAGCCAATAAATGAACGGTCGGTCACGTTGCTTCTTAGTTCATAAAATTTTCCGAATACATAACCAGAGACGCCAGTGCCGGGGTTCTCACGGTAACCATCGACTGGAGGTAAAGCATCAGTTATGTGAAAAGCTTTACGGAACGCAAATGCAATGGGGTGAAGAGACCCGTTTTCAAGCGCAAGGATAATTTTTTGATAAACCGCTGGCGTGTTTGCGGGGCTATCCACGAGCGATAAATCCGTATCGGTGAGAGTTCCTGTTTTATCGAAAAAAATTGTGTCGATATTTCTGACCTTCTCAAAAACATTTGCGTTTCTCACTATGAGGGAACTCTTTTTTGCTTTTTTGAGAGCCGCGGCAAGCGCAAGCGGGGTTCCAAAAGCGAGCGCACACGGACAGGCAAGAATAATGAGTGCGAGTGAACGACGAATTGCTTCTTCTGGCGAGACTGACCAATAAACAGCTAGAAAAACTGCAGCGATGAAAAAAACAACCGCTAAAAGAATCTGTGACCATTTGTCTGCCAAATTTATCAGTCTATTTTTTGAGAGATTGAATTTCTGTACTTCAAGTAAAATTTGGCCAAAGCCAGTTTCTTCAAGAGTTCTTTTAACTAAAAGTTTTGCCTCGCCCGTGGCAAGCCTCGCGCCAGCGGGAACAATGCTCGAACGTAGGAAAGTTTTTGAGCGGACTTCTCCTGATATCCAAGCCATCCCAAAATGCGCAGAGGTTGTGACGAGTTCAGCTTCTGCTGGCAGCGTTTCTAAAGCTCGAAGGATTATGCGATCTCCGACTCGGAGATCTTTCAACTGAATCCAGCTCCAGCCACCTTCATGTACTTTGCGTACCTTTTGCAGTTCGAGCGTTTCAGCGAGTTCCTCAGGCCTTAAAAGACGTCTTTGCATACGGTTTTGTGCAAATCGCGCAGCTAAAATTAAAAATAAGAAACCACTTAAGGAGTCAAAGTAGATGTCACTTCGTCCGCGAAAAAGTTCGACAGTTGAAAATACAAATCCACTGACCGATGCAACCGCCATTGGAAGATCAATTGAAAGTTTCTTAAGTTTAAGGCTATTAAATGCGCCAATATAAAAAGGAGAAGCGACATA
>CAZDFM010000490.1:0-2878 GCA_964504465.1 uncultured Pseudobdellovibrionaceae bacterium
CCGGCACGCATAATCGAGACAATTACGGGCGCTTTGTGAATGCGATCCACCTTGGTTTTTGTAATGGGGGTTTCGATTTCGACTTGTTTTAAATCTGTCCAGTCCCGCATAGCTTCGTAAGCTAACAACACACTGATTTCTTTTGTTAAGTCGCGAAACTCAACCGAGGTGGTGTTTTTGTCTCTTAAATAACCAAGCTTATGCCGAAGCAAAGGATGATTGATGACCTTTACAAGCCCTTTATTTTCTTTTGCCTTGTCTTCTGGTTTCACACATTCACCTCTTCTTTAAAATACTGTGCCGTCGCTTTGAATCTTAAGCGGCGGATCGCCGTTTATTCGCTTCTCTTTTGCTAAAAATCTGCCTGCCCACCAAGTGCCGCCTTCTAAAACTTTAGCGAGCGGAAACTCTTG
The DNA here is from genome assembly GCA_964504465.1 of uncultured Pseudobdellovibrionaceae bacterium. GTDB lineage: Bacteria > Bdellovibrionota > Bdellovibrionia > Bdellovibrionales > UBA1609 > CAZDFM01. The sequence continues at coordinate 414 of CAZDFM010000490.1, forward strand.
CGCTGATTTGCCCATTGTCTTTTGTACACCTTCTCCTATTACATCGAGAAGGTGGACCGTAAGCGCTCTCCATTCGACGACAAGTTCTGAATCGGGCGCCCAGGCTTGCTCTAAAGCTTTTGGATCTTTCACCTGAATAAGGCCTGAATCTATCATCAGTCCGCCGTTACGGTACTCTGCTAAACCTGTTAAGCCTTCAACACCCGTCACTTTATAACCCGCCTCTTCAATCGGTTCGATTAAAGAGTACGTGAGCCACTGAGAAAGTTTATGAAAGGGCACGAGCGATTCGAAGCTCCCTGAGATTCCCAGTTTTGGGTGAATCCAAATGTCTCCAAGATTTGTATCTCCGACTGAAAGACGCCCCGGCCATATAGAACCAAAACCTTCAAGGACACTTTTAACTAAGGCTTTGGCTGGAATTGTGTCTCCATGCTTTTCAAGTAAGGCATCAAGAATATTTCCAGGTCGGCCATTTTTAAAAAATTGTTTATTTTCAAGAGCCCTCCCTAAGTTATTAAGGAGCTGCGTTCGTCCCTCAACTCCGATGAGAGGATTTTTTGAGCTGACTTGAAAGTACTCACGAATATCTTCACTCTTTAAATTCTGAAGACCTTCGGCGTCTGCTTGAAGGCTTTTGCGGCCCGCGCTCATCACTTGCGCTAAAAACATATGAAAGCTCGCCACACCCAAGCCCTCAGATCTCGAATAAACACCTTGGCTTGATTCTTCGTGAAACTTCCACTCGGCGCCCGCTCCAGCATCTAGCAAAACTGAAGTGATCACCAAGTCGAGTTTGGTGCGAGCTTTTTCGAGCAATGAGACTTGAGAAAGTTTTTGATTGAGTTGAGAACTTCGGTCTATTCCGCCGACACGAAAATGTCCCCAACGCGAATGAAAGGGAATCTTAAAGTCGGGATAGTTTTTCTCGATGACAGACATAACATAGTCGATCGTAGATTGAAGGTTTTCTGGTTTATACTCAAACAAGCCTTCACCACGAGTTGTGCGCTCAAAGATATTTTTTGCCTGAGCGCGGATTGCCTCTGGCGTAAAGAGGTACTCGATTTCTTGTGGGGATAAATTTAACTGTTTACTCAATGTTACGCCCCTTCACTTTTTTAAGATCATCTGCCGATTTAGGCTTTTCTGTATTAAAGTATCCGGCCGCTTTTTTGGCTTCCATTTCGACTTGCGCATCGTGCGGAATAAGCTCGTCAGGGATCGAGATACGGTTGATTACTTTGATCCCGCTTTTGACAATAGCGTCGTACTTCATATTGCTCATCGAATGGAGATTATGGATGGTCGTGATCCCAAAAAAGTGCAAAGGGTCGGGCATCAGCTCTTGAAACCTTGCGTCTTCGACTCCCGCGACACATTGGGTTCGGTGGAAATAGGTCGCCGCAGTGTCCCCGCCTTCTTGACGTTTTCGAGCGTTATAAACAAGAAACTTTGTTACTTCTCCGAGAGCTCGGCCCTCTTTGCGGTAATAGATGATAATACCTACTCCACCCCTTTGCGCTGTTCTTGCCGCATCTTCTATGCCGTACATCAGGTAAGGTCTGCACGTGCAAATATCCGAACCAAAAACATCCGAACCGTTGCACTCATCGTGTACACGGCACGTAAGCTCAACTTTACTGTCAGAAAGCGAATTGGGGTTTCCAAAAATATACGCGGTTGTGCTACCGATTGGCGGAAGACAAACTTTAAGATCCGGCCGCGTGATTAATTCTGGATACATCCCCCCGGTTTCTTGAAACAGTATGCGGCGAAGTTCGCCTTCGTCGACACCAAGTCTTTGCGCGATACCTGGTAAATACCAAACCGGATCAAGAGCAACTTTTGTGACTTTGATATCTCGGTTTTCACGAATAATTTTACCATCTACTTTTAGGCGGCCTTTGTCTAAAGCTTCATGAATTTCGGGCAGCATCAAGTGAGCCTGGGTGACCGCAATCGTAGGTCTGATGTCATAACCTTCATCATATAAAGATTTAAAATGAATTTGTGGGTCAAGACCCCAAGGATCAATCGAGACCATTTTCTATGGATCGAACCACTCTTTGTTTGGAAGTATAGGAGTTGGGCTCTGGGTATTTTGTAAATCGGGTTTATGAGTTTAAGAAAAATTTCCACTTGCAATAGAAAGCGCTCGATAGACGGTGTAACTCCCGCCGTGAGTTCCGATTGCGTTTCGAGCTTTTGAATTTGTGCTTGAAGCTACGACCGGACCGCGTTCCATCGCCGTTTTTGCTCTTCAGTTAATTGGAAGAGTTTCACGGTGTTTTAAGTTTGATTGCGAGGCCAATATCACATGGTTGGATCGCTTACTAATATCTGTCATTCACATTCTCCGATGAGATTTCTCTTGAAAGCTAATTACGACATCCAATTAGAGTCGCTCTGAGCTTCCCATTTAACTGTTACTTTTTTGATGTTTGACCAAAAATCTAAACTGT
>CAZDFM010000491.1:0-2875 GCA_964504465.1 uncultured Pseudobdellovibrionaceae bacterium
GGCCGGCACTTAAAGTTCAGTCCTCTGATTCTGCCTTTGGTGTTTTAAGGCTTATGCAAGAAAAGCATAACCACATGACTATCGTGTATTCACCCACAGGCGAGCGCCTCGGGATCTGCACGATGGAAGATATTATCGAAGAGATCGTCGGCGACATTTATGATGAGGACGATGACGGTAAAGTTAGAAAAGTTTTCGCAACCAAAGCCCGAGCCCGAATCATTCGTGAAGAAAACGAAAAGTAATCGGCTAGAGGTTGTTTTATAAACCCACAGACGAGAAGAGTCTTTCGTGGCGAATCAAAAATCCTCTTTAAAACGGCATATTACACTTTGGCCATTGGTCCTCTATGGAATGGGAGACATTCTCGGTGCGGGAGTCTACGGTCTAATTGGGAAAGCCGCTGGGCAAATGGGAAACGCAGTTTGGATGGCGTTTCTGATGAGTATGATTGCGGCGGGTTTTACCGGGCTGTCATATGCGTCTTTAGGTTCAAGATACCCGAGAGCGGGCGGAGCGTCTTATATAACTCTCAAAGCCTATAAAAGTAATTTTGTCGCGTATGTGGTGGGACTCGCGGTCTTAGCTTCGGGCTTAACCTCAATGGCGACTGCAAGCCGAGTGTTTGCCGGCTACTTTACAGGAGTGTTTCCACAGCTACCTTCGGCACTTGTGATTGTGGTTTTTGCTTTAGTGCTCGCGGCCATCATATTTATTGGGATACGCGAGACTCTTTGGGTTAACAGCCTCCTAACGGTCGTAGAGTTAAGTGGGCTGGTGATAATTATTGTGGTGGGCTTTAGCTTTCTAGGAGAGGTCAACTACCTCGACGCTAAAACTGCGGCTAACCTAAATGGCGATCTCACTCTATCGCTGCTACTAGGTGGAGCGGTCCTTACTTTTTATTCTTTTATTGGTTTCGAAGACATCTTAAACGTAAGCGAAGAAGTTAAAGACCCTGAGCGAACATTGCCTTGGGGATTGTTGCTTGCACTCGGTTTTGCATCGGTCATTTATATTTTGATTAGTCTTGTCTCGGTCTCTGTTGTTCCAGCAGGAGAGCTTGCTCAGTCTAAAGAACCCTTAGTAGACGTACTAACAAAAGCGGCGCCTTGGTTTCCTTCTCCAATTTACAGCTTGATTGCACTGCTCGCAGTTTCAAACACGGCTTTGCTTAATTTTGTAATGGGCTCAAGACTTCTTTATGGAATGGCAACTCAGGGACTTATGCCCAAAAAGCTCAGTGAAGTTCACTCAAAACGCGCAACCCCTCATGTTGCCGTGCTCGTCATATTGGTGATCCTATTAATTTTGTCTTTGAGCGGGAATATCGAATCTTTGGCAAAATCGACCAGTGTGTTGCTGCTTGCGAGTTTTGCCGCGGTCAATTTAGCTTTGTTGATTTTGCAGAAGAAAGATAAAACTAAAGGGCGCTTTGAAGTCCCCGCATTTGTCCCTATGGCGGGATTTGGAATTTGTTTAGCAATGTTAAGTCAAGCCAACAAAAATGAAGCTTCGATTGCGGGTGCAATCGTTGTTGCGATTATGATTCTTTATTTTGTGTTGAAGCCAAAACTTGGTACAAACGTCGAAGCTTTTGAAACTACCAATCAATCGGAAAATAATCCTTAAGAAACTTTCCGTTCCAATGTGTGCCGGTTTGAATTCCGTCAAAGAAAGGGTCGCAAACTCTTGCAGCACCGTCGACGATGTCGAGCGGTGGATGAAAGTCATGAACGTCCTGCTTTAATTTTGCGAGCTTAATAGGATCTTCGTCAGTCACCCAGCCGGTGTCGACGGCGTTGATAAAGATTCCATGTTTGCCAAGATCTTGAGCCGCTGTGTGAGTTAACATATTAAGTGCAGCTTTTGCCATATTGGTATGTGGGTGACGAGACGCTTTTTTAAAGCGCTCAAATTTTCCTTCCATTGCGGACACGTTTACGATGTGTTTTTGCCCGGTCGGATCTTGTTTCATCAATGGTACCAAATAATTAATCAGAACGAAAGGCGCAACCGAGTTAACCAATTGAACTTCGAGCATCTCGGGAGTTTTAATTTCTCCAACTTTTAAGCGCCAGCTGTTAGTTTCGCGCAGATCAACTTGTTGAAGGTCGGCATCGAGTTGGCCTTGAGGAAAGACTTCTTCGACGTTGAGTGAATTGTCATAAGAGTAGGGAATCTGCGAAAGCTGTGCTGAAGCACGAAGACCCACACCAGGCCCTTGCCCATGCCAATTCACAGGGAGCGCAATTTCTTTTGAAAGCTCTTGGTCACCTTTTAGTAAAGGTGCACCAAGGTGAGTCAGCTGATTCGAAAGTAGCTCGTGATCCGATAAGAGGCTCTGCACTCGGCCATCAAACTCACTGAGTTTTTTATTTTCGCTATCCATCATATGCGCATAAAAACCGGGAGGTCTTCGAACGGTTTGTGCAGCGTTGTTAATCAAAATATCGAGGCGTTTATATTTTTGCGTAAAGTAACTTGCGAAAATTTCAACGCTCGGAGTGTGGCGTAAATCGAGACCGTAAATTTTTAAACGATGACCCCATTTTTCAAAGTCGTTCTCTTTAGAAAAGCGGATTGCCGAATCTTTCGGAAACCGGGTTGTCGCAATAACTTCGGCACCCGCTCGAAGCATCATAAGAGTGGCGTGATAGCCGATCTTAAGCCGACTTCCTGTAATTAAAGCCACCTGCCCGCGCAAGTCGGCGGTCTGAAATCTTTTGCGGTAGTTGAGTTCTGCGCAGGGAACGCACATGGCATCATAGAAGTGGTGAAGCTGCGAAAATTCGGCACGGCAAACATAGCAGGTACGAGGAGACTTTAAAAATAAAGTTTCATCGGGGCCGCCTTTAGGGGCCATGAGCTGTAA
>CAZDFM010000492.1:0-2871 GCA_964504465.1 uncultured Pseudobdellovibrionaceae bacterium
ATATTCAGCTGGCCTAAATTCTTTTTGTAAACATCGAGCGCCCATTTGAGTGAGTCACGTGGGACGCAAGGATCGTTTAAGAAGGCCAAACAATTGGTCTTGATCCTGGGATCAGTCATATTGCAGATTTCGTTTTCTTCGTCAGTGCCTAGGCGCGAGGCTTCGACAATTGCCTGCAAGGATTCGGTTGCCGAGTTCGTGCAGTTACAATCACGGTTGAGCCTGGGCTGAGGGAACGGAACTTGAACCGGACCTTTTTGATAACAGGACTTTGGAATGTTCACCGTCTCGGCAAACGAAGAAAGGCTCAACATTAAACTAAGGAATAAAGTGAAGGGCATTTCTCGATTTTAGCAGAATACTCTAGGATTCACAGACTTAAAGTAAAGTGTCCAGACCTAGGGTGCGGGAGCCCACTATATGAAAGTGCAGCTCGATTTCGTCTTTCACAGTGGCCACTACTCCACCTACCATTTTAGGCGGCTCTATCTCAAAACTAGAGAGTTTAGTTTTGATGACCCCGTCGAACTCGAAATCATCGCCTTGGGTGATTTTTCGCGCTTGAGTCGTGATAGGAAACGACTTGTCGCCAATCGTAAGCTCGCCTTTAAAGTCGATGACGCTTTTTTCGGCTAAGGCTTTCCATTCTGGTAAAGTCATGGCTTGAGATTTAAAAATGAGCTCGCTTTGGTTTTGTGATTTTAAAATACGTGCTACTTCTTCGTCGCGTTTGGTGTCACCACTTCGAAACGTATGAATAGGAATCCGAATTTCAAAAACATATTTTGCACCTGGCTCGGGAATCACTTGCGAAGAGATCTCGCAGCTTTTACCAACTACCGGAGTGTTCTTAATAAAAAACTGCTTTTGGGCAGCTTTGTAAGCCACACAATGCTCACCTGTGCTGAACAAAGACGGCTCAGGAGCTGCTTTCGCAACTCCTGACAAAAATAACACGGCTAATAGAATAGAAACTCTCAACATTAGATCTGAGACTCCTCAACTGGAGCGAGCGCTTCTTTTTTCTTTGCGCTATTTTCGAATTCTTTGGCTTTTACAGCTGCATCACAGATCTCAAGTTTTTCTTCATATTCATCTTGGCGCTTCTGCAAAGTTTGTTTGTACTTTTGAAAGCGAACGATGCGGTCTTTTAAGAATTCCTCAGAAACGCCCACGATTTTTTCTTGCTCATCAACGCCTACTTCCCACTCGTCTTCTTTATCAGTTACGCGGTCCATTGGCTCGGTCCACATAAGTTTTCCGTCTCCGCCCATTTCTTTAGAAGTTTGTTTTACCCGGCAAGTTTTAAGCGCGCCGTAAAGGCCGGCTGAACCATATTTACGGTTTCCGTATACGCGATCTTCAAGGGAATAAACTTCGTTTTGTAGTCTTCGAAGTTCGTCGTTCATTTCGACCTTCTTTTGCACGACCATATTGCCGTCTTTAACGCCAATCTTTTCAGTTCCAAAAGTGGAAGACTTCTCCATTTCAGTTTCAATTTCTTTTGCTTTATGGGGATTCGACGCACAACCAACAAATCCACCCGCTAACACCATAACCAACCCGATAACTAATGATCGCATATCTATAACCTCCGCTTTCTATAAAGCCTGAACAGTATGCATAGGGCCCCATCGCTCAGACAAGCTAAAATAGCTATTCCAAAAAACTCACTGCAAATAGCGAGAATCTCTCATTTTTAGCGTTGTTTAATTAAGGCTTAACAGTTTTAATCATCGGTAAGGATTTACCAAAAACCCTTTGTGAGTGTAAATTACTCATCTGATGCTTTCTGGACACAAGCCGAAGGAAACAGCATGTCAGCACCCGATCCACGTATTGAACTTGAATCGTTTTTTGAAAGCGGCAACACCCTCGACCTTAACTTTAGGATTGAGCAGCTCAAAAAACTTCGCCGCGTGATCGTGAAGAATGAAAAAAGAATCTTAAGAGCTCTTAGCCTAGACTTAAAAAAGCCTCTCTTCGAAGCTTATATTACTGAAGTCGGTCAGTGCTTAAAAGAGATCGACTACATTCTAAAAAATCTAAAAAGCTGGACCGAGCCTAAGTCAGTCGATCTTCCTCTTTATATGCTGCCTGGAAAAGCCCAGATCCATTTGAAGCCCCTCGGAAAAGTGCTCGTAATTTCGCCGTGGAATTATCCTTTTCAACTCGCATTGATTCCAGCAATCGGCGCTCTCGCTGCGGGGAATGTGGTTTTAATTAAGCCCTCTGAACTTGCGCCCGAGACTTCAAAAGTGATTCGCGAAATTATAAATGAGAATTTCCCGCGTGGTCTTCTTAACGTTCTTGAAGGTGGAGTTGAACTCTCTCAGCACCTCTTAAGTCAGCAATGGGATCACATCTTTTTTACCGGCAGTACTCGCGTCGGAAAAATCGTCATGCAAAAGGCTGCCGAGAACTTAACTCCGGTCACTCTTGAGCTCGGAGGGAAAAGCCCAGTATGGGTCGATTCGACTGCAAAACTTGAGACTGCGCTTAAAAGAATATTGTGGGGTAAGTTTTCAAACGCGGGACAGACCTGTGTCGCCCCTGACCATTTGATTCTTCACAAAAAACACTTTCTTGAACTCAAGTCTATTTGCCAAAAAATTATCACTGGTTTTTACGGTACGAACCCGATGCATTCGCCCGACTATGCGCGCATCGTAAACGAAGCCCACGTTGACCGTCTTAATTCGTACCTGACTCACGGAGAGGTATTAATTGGCGGAGAAAGTGTTCGAGAGAGTAAGTATTTTGCTCCCACTATTATGACAGAGGTTAATTTAGACTCTCCCCTCATGCGCGACGAAATTTTTGGCCCCATTTTGCCTGTAATTTCTTACGAAAAAGAAGCCGATGTCTATG
>CAZDFM010000493.1:0-2866 GCA_964504465.1 uncultured Pseudobdellovibrionaceae bacterium
GATTGAGAGCGATGACTATCTAGATCCCATCCATAAAATTCCCGTTTTTAGCTTGTACGGAAAAGTTCGCAGACCCACTCCGAAAATGCTCGAGAGTTTTGATGTACTTTTAGTGGACATGCAAGATGTGGGTTGTCGGATCTATACGTTTCTCACAACTTTGTTTTATATGATCGATGCAGTTAAAGATTTTCCGAACAAAGAAATCTGGGTCTTAGATCGCCCCAATCCTGCGGGCCGAAAAATCGAAGGTAGCGTTTTAAATATGAACTTTGAAAGTTTTGTGGGCGCAGCTCCAGTGCCGATGCGCCACGGTCTTACCCTCGGTGAAGCCGGGCAGTGGTACATTGCCCACAAAAAGTACAAGCTCAATTACAAAGTCATCGCCATGCAAGGCTACGAAATGAGCTCTAGTGCCCACGGCTGGCCCGAAGGTTTAAGTTGGGTGAACCCGAGTCCAAACATGCCACGCATAAGCTGTGTCAGACAGTATGCGGGTTCAGTCTTGATCGAGGGAACTCTGCTTTCTGAAGGCCGAGGGACAACGATTCCGCTAGAAGTGACGGGTGCGCCTGGACTCAAAGCAGAAGAGGTAATTGAACTTATGAACTCGTGGGCGCCAGAATGGCTTCAAGGTTCAAAATTGCGAGCCTGTTACTATGAGCCCACTTTTCATAAATTTAAAGGCGAGTTGTGTAGCGGTATTCAAGTGCACACTGACGGAGCTCTGTTCGACTACAAAAATTTTCAACCATATCGACTCTACTGTCTTATGCTTAAGGCCATTCGCCAGCTGCAACCTGATTTAAAAGTATGGAAGCATCCTCCTTACGAGTACGAAGAAAAGCTGATGCCGATTGATATTCTCTCTGGGGATTCAGACTTAAGGCTTTGGGCAGATAAAAAAGATCCCGATATTTTGGGTTTTGATAAAAAACTTAAAATTGATGAGCAAGCTTGGGCTAAAGAGCGCGAGGCTTTTTTACTTTACGAATAAAATTTAGGCCGCGATTTTCTTTACGCGTGAACGGTAGGAATTGATATCGAGCACGCGAGTTTTGGGTATCTCAAGCCAAAATGTCGACCCTAGACCGATCTTGCTTTTTACTTTGATCTTTCCACCCATGGATTCCATCATGCGGCGGCTGATAGGCATACCAAGACCGGTTCCTTGGTGATGTTCCGCAACTTGGCCGAGCATTTCGAACTCATCAAATACTTTTTCAAGTTGATGTGATTCGATACCGCGCCCAGTATCCTCGATAAAAAGTTTAACGAGTTCTTCATTTTCTTCAAGGTAAACTCGAACTTTTCCGTGGGGCACGTTGTACTTAATAGCGTTGTTAAATGTGTTGTCAAAGACCTGTTGAAGCCGAAGTTCATCAAAGTAACATTCAAACTTTGCACTTTCATCAATATCAACTTCGACCCTCACTTCAGCATAAGATGCCATGTTCTTAAAGTTTTCTACGCGTGCTTTAATCAAGGGTACAACATCCGAAAGTCCAACGTAGTAATCCATTTTACCAGCCTGAATTTTGGTAAAGTCTAAAACATCATTTACCAAACGTGACAAATGGCGCCCTTGTTCGACAATTAGATCCACGAATTCATTTAACTGCTCTTTGTTGTCATAAAGGCCCATCTGCAGCACTTCGGCCGACGCCACGAGTGCCGACAGGGGAGTACGAAGTTCGTGCGTGGTAAGAGCAATAAAGCGATTCTTGGCTAAGTCTAACTCGCGAAGCTGTTTGTTTTGAACGGTGAGGTTTGCCAGTGCCCGATGAATCTCAGCTTGTTTCTCAGTGACCTCACGCTGAAGCTTTTTTTGTAACGTAATATCTTGGATAATGAGAAGAACATGGTCCTCATGAGCAATCTTAAAGTGCTTCACGCCTAGGTTTGCAATGAGGTAGAGCCCATTTTGTTTCTGCAACATCACTTCTTGATAAAAGCCTTCGTGCTGCAAAAGTTCTTCGTTAAAACAGGTGATCCGTTTTTCAGCGGTTTTCGGAGACAATTCCGAAAGTGTCATGTTTTCGATTTCGGTGGGTTTTTGAAAGTCGAGCAAACTTCTCGCTAAAGGGTTTGCGAAAACACAAGCCCGCGTCTTTTGCGAAAAAACTAAGATGCCTGTTAACGCTTCTTCAACGATCCGCTGATAGAATTGGTCATCGTGTTTTTTTGATGTGCCTTTTGCGGGAGTCTTCGCCACTACCGGGCTCCTAGAATGTCAAGAAAGGCGTCGGCATGCTCCATCTTGCTTTTGACCATCTGGAGCATAATTCTGAATTTGTCAGGTGTATCAAGTGAAAGACGGTTGAGGACTTCTTTAGGTGCGCCGTTGATGATTGGGTGGCCGCTATTGCCAAACTTAAGAGCGTGGCAGAGCAAGTTTCCGAGGTAAACGATGTCAACCATAAGATGTAAATCTGACGACATTGACTCGCGTTCGTTTAGATGTTTTTCGTGATGGTATTTTACGACAGACTGAAAACCCATTGGAAGTTTCCACTTTTGTGCGAGTAAAAAACCTATCTGGGTGTGTTCCGGAATCCCAAGAGCTCGTTCTGCATCGAGGTAGGTACATTTGTCATCGTTTGCTTTCTCGATAACCGAAAGCATAAGATCGGCATTCATGGTGTAGAGAGCGATTTTTCCGATGTCGTGTACAAGCCCACAAGTAAAGAGATCAGCCGGAACGGGATACTTAACAAAGCTTGCAATGCTTTCAGAGGCGATCGCAGTGCCTAGTGAGTGTTTCCAAAAATCTGCGAGATTAAAATGTTCGTTCTGCTCGATTTTTAAGGTGTCTAATATCGTGGCCGAAAGCACGAGTTGGTGTTTTTAGGAATTTTATAGAATC
>CAZDFM010000494.1:0-2865 GCA_964504465.1 uncultured Pseudobdellovibrionaceae bacterium
TTTGGCCTCTTCAACGCCAGCCACATCTTTAAAGGTGACGCGATGTTTGTTTTCGGTGAGAAGTTTGGCTCGGCTTTTACCGAACTGCATGGCTTTTCCGCCGCCCGCCTGGATCTGGCGCATAAAAAACATAAACATGGCGATGATGATAATGAGTGGGAGCCAGTTAAGAAGGATCGACGTGAGCGTCGAACCGTCGGCGTTTTTGTATTTTGGGATAATCCCGTTGTCGACCGCGGTTTTGTATCCGGGCTCGTCGACGTTTCCGAAGATATCAAAGCTTTTGCCGCCGTAGACTTTTTCGCCCTCGGCCGTCAGCGTCCCTTCGATTTTTTGGGTAGCCGTGTTGAAAGTCAGCTCTTCGACCATCTTCTTTTCGAGAGCTTCTACGTATTGTGGATATTCAAAACCCTTTGTGACTTTGAGCTGTTGTTGGGCTTCATACATCCGAAAGAAAATAACTCCTAGTACCAAAATTACGGCCCAGAGAGCTAAAGTTTTTTGTGGTGAACGCATTCCTTTGTCCTTTCGCCAGACTTTACTTTTACAGAATAGCACCCAAGACAAGGGGGCTCAAATTCAATGTGATTTTGTGTATCAAACACGACTGATGTGAATAGACGACTTGTTTACTTTCCACAACATTTGGGAGATTTTAAATTCAAACTCTTTCTGGGGGCTTTCGAGACGTTTTAAAACCTCTTCAAGCTGGCCTTTCGTGTAGCCTTTTACGCCTTGTTTTCTGAGCACTTGCGCCAAGGTTTGCCTTTGACGCTGACGGCTTAAAGTTTCAAAGTCGAGTCTTGAGAGGACCTGCTGCCTCTCATTGGGAGTCTCAGTGGGCAGTGTCGCCTCATTTTTAAGCTCATTTAGACTTTCAATGATGAGTTCAAGCGAACGATGGAGAGTGCGGCTTCCACCAGGGCGCTTTTGCTCAAGAAGTGGGAGCCATTCGAGCCGCATCCAATTTCTGAGAGGGTCTGTCGCTTTGTTTGAAGGATCTTCGAACCATTTCCAGTTTTGTCTAAGTGCAAGAAGGGAAAGTTCCTGTTTTGAGACTGAAAAGAGCGGACGCCACACTCCTGGCGAGGACGCGCGAAACTGCGTAAAAGCCTCAGGCCCCACGCCTCTCAGCAATTGAATCAGCCGAGTCTCCAGCACGTCGTCAAGATGATGCCCTGTCAAAAATGTAATATTCTCCCCGTGAGTGAGTCTTTTTAAACACTCCCAACGGTAATCACGAAGGGATTCTTCGTTTTGTTTTTCGGGAGGTTTTGATGCTTTCGTCGTCGCATCATCATTCGTGAAAAATGATACTTCAAGTTCCCGACAAAGAGCTTTCACAAACTGGCGCGCACCATCCCGAAACTTAAGCTGCTTTTCGCTGACATTGCGCCCGTGATGGATATGAAAAGCCCGAAGCTCATGCCCCGTAATTTTCGCAATCGGCACGATAAGCTGAAACAGCGCGACCGAGTCCATTCCACCCGACACGCAAACGCCCCACACTTCTCCCTTTGGCCGTGCTTTGGCCTCTTTGAGAAGTTGGTGGAAAACATTTTCAGTTTTAAGGGGCGCGGGCTTATTCATCATGAGAATATCTAACTGAGCCCCCGATAATGATCCATCAGTTTTTTGCCAAAAACCCTCTCCGCCATGAGTAAATTGTGCTGCCGGCAAAGGACCCTCAAATTCGAGGGATCATCACCCCCTCCAAGCGCACGAGGAATAATATGATCGAGTTGCACTTGGTATCGACTCCCGCAAACTTGCCCCGTTAAGTGATCTTTAAAAGTGCATTTACCACCCGAGTCTTTGAAAACGATTCTCCGCTGACCAGCTTTAGAATTTTTCATGACCTTTTTATCTGCACTCCCATTGATTTCATCCCCAATATTTGTGATCCCATTGTCGGCGGCGATACTTTTGACGCTGGGGACTTCCGCTTCGGCAGCTTCGCGCGTCATCGGAGCCATCTTATCTACAAGGAGTTTTAAAGCGTACACGAGAACGTCGGAGTCATTAGCGTTGGGAAATTTGTGCGACAATAATTCTTTAGCTCTTTTAAGGTTTTCAATCGCTATATTGGGAAAATTGAGCTGAATACGAGTGAAATGCTCATTAATTATGGTGTGACGTTCTTGTTTAATTAGCGAAGTTGTTTCCGGAAAAATCGAAACCATCGTCTGTTCTGTTTCGAGAACTGATTTATTCTCAATTGTTTTTACAATTTCTTCTTTAATTGCATTCGAGATTTTTTCGCCCGTCATCTTTTCTTGCTGTTTGATCACAGTTTGAACTTTGCAAAGTGTCGAAAGGTTGACTCTCCCCTCTTCTAACATTTGGGTAGCTTCGGGCACTGATTTTAAAAGCCGAGCCGCTTCAATTCTTCTATATGCAGAAGAAGAGGAAAAACCAAATCCCTTCACAAGCCAATCAAACATGCTCGAAAAACCAAGATCTAAATAAGCTCTGCGATCAAGCGCGAGATTTATCAAAGTTAAAATCTCATTGGTAATTCGTCTTTCATCGCGAATCAAGGTTGAGAGTTTCTCGCCTATTTGATGATTAGAAATTAAGTCTTTCATTTTATACCTCCGAGCTAAAAAAAGGTATATCATGGGATTTTAAAAGTGGTTTTTTCGCGCTTAAATTAAGCCTAAACCGTTAAAATAATTTTTCCGCGAAGCCTTGAAGTTTGTCCATTAAAAGCCCACAATGAAACGCTACGCCCGTATCAACCTCAGCCAGCACCGAACTCGTTCAGTCACACAGAAGTAAAAGATGCGCGCAAAAAACGAGTCAAATAAAAAAATTAGAACCAGTAAAATTATTTTTGTTTAACGCACAAAGCTGCCGCTGCGG
>CAZDFM010000495.1:0-2861 GCA_964504465.1 uncultured Pseudobdellovibrionaceae bacterium
ATACCCTCGCTACGATGGCTGTAATGCTCAAGATGAACGCAAAGGTTCTACCTGCAGACGTCATCAATGGTTTGTGGATTTATGTCGAATCTACGAACCAGCTCTATATGGCGAATGTAACGATCACGAGTGCGGCTGGCGTTTCAGATGCAAAGATCGGCGGATTAATCGAGATTTCACCGACCGATATGCCGAAAACTTTTGCGACGGTGCAGGCTTTATTTAATCCTGCTCCGGCAGTTGCAGCGGCCCAGTAAGTCCCCCTAGTCGCGGTTCGTATCTATCTGAATGTGGGGAAGTGGTTTTCTCCCGGGATCACCCCGCCTTCGGTATTCTCGTCATAGACTCTGAGGTCAATTCTATAAGTTTCTACATCGTACCAAGAGTCGCGGCAGCTTAGGGAATAGTCTACGAAGGAACCAGCGATGTATCCATCTCGGCTTCCTCCTAAAGTCACCGCACTAATCGACATAGTTCGGTCTACCAGATCATTTACACTATGACGGTTGGTTTGATAATTTGATTTAAAAGAAGAGGGTAAACCAGATGAAGCGATTAACGGCTTCGTCGCGTCGCCACCTTCATCAGGCAAATAGATCAAAGCTCGTTTAAGAGGAAATTCAGGAACGATAAAGCGTGCAGCTCCGCCGTAACATGTTCGTTCTACCGGAATAGGCTGATCGCATGCTGTTCCGTCTCCTTCTAGAGAATTTGCGGTAGGGTCAAAATATCCTGCAGCGTCACTAGCTTGATAATAAAACGGTTGGAAAGTCATTAATCGACAATTGCTGGGAAGCCAAGAATAGGTAAACGTGAGTTCGCTGAAAAATAATCGTCCTTCTGGAATGACAACCGTGCAAGTAGGTGTGGGCATGGCTGCAGTCGCTTCACATGTATCCGTCCCAGTTTCAGTGAACTCATGAGAAACAACAAAATCTGTCCCATCAAACATTGTTGAAATTTTCAAAGCGAGTGGGGCCGCCGTACTAACTGTGGGGGGCACGACGGGAGTTCCTGGATCAATCGGTGTGCCGTCACCCGGCGGGGGATCCGTGGGTGCGACGTAAGGTGCAGCATCGTCGCCGCTGCAGGCTGCGAATAACACAAGCGAACAAGCGAGAATGAAAAATCGAAAGATATAAGTGATTTTCACAGGGCACCCTCTAATAATAAATTTAGAATTTGATAACTTAGTCTTGTTTATTATGAAGTGCTATTAACCGAAATTAAAGGCTCTAAAAGGGGGAATAGGCCTAAGGTCTGTTATTCCTGGCCGAGAGGTAGGTCTGTAGACGCGCGATTCCGCCATCGGTCGCGAATAAGTTTTGGATGTCGTGAAGATTTCTAAATTTTGATGAGTCGAGTTCTAATTCGGCAACAATCATGTCAACAAAACCTTGGTCATGTTGTTCTTCCCATGCAGTCAAAACTCCAGGCGCGATGCCGGCTTTGTCCATTTGCCAAAACGAAGTGTCGGTGTGAACCATCAATAATGAAACGAGACCCACATGATTCAGGTTATCTCGGCGGGTCAATTGCGAAAAACCGAGTGCATTGGCCACCGGTTCGTAGAATTTTGAATCTCCTATATCTCGAAGAATTATTTTGCCTGTCGGACGAAAGTTCTTATCGAGCTGTACGAGAATATTTTGTGAGTTCGGAGAATTCATCAACAAACCGTAGCGCAAAAGTAATACGGCTTTTGCTCGGCCTAAAGCTCTCGCGTAGTGAGTTCCCCAGAACTCGGCGAAGTCTTGATTCTGATTATGTGTCGCGATTTGCTGCCCAACGAATGGGATGCTAAAGCCCGGGAGATAGTAATGGCCATCTTGCAAAGCGCGAAGATCACGCACGACAAATCCATTGCCCGACTTTGAATCTGTATAGGCAGCGACATCTGGGAGTACGTCTAAATAAGGACTCGGACCCAGTGCTAAATCAGTTGTTTTAATGTCTTGTGAGCGGACAACCGAGAGATTAGCTCTATCTTTAAGCTGAGCTTTGGTTGGCTGTAAGGGCCCTAGTGGGTGAGGACGATTCGTAGGGAGTTTTACAGAGTAAAAGTCATCTCCTAAAAAAAAGAACAAAGACCTGGAGGCCGAATAAAACATTTCGGTTTCAGTGGCTATAACGTCATTAAAGAAGGGTACACTTGAATCAGAATTGAGAGGATGCTGCGGCCAATTTATAAAGCTTCCTTCAGAGAATAGCTCGGAGATACCTCGACCCTCTGGCAACACGAAACTCTCTACGAAGAGTGAAGGAGCCAAAGCGAAGCGAACTCTGACCGAGCCTGTCGGCTTTTTCATTTCGGCGAGATTTGCGGTTTGCTCCCAACGAATTAGCTGTTCGAGAGGATCTAACGTACCGAGCTTTTCAGAAACGCTTAACAAATCACTGCAATCAGATTCAGCAGCTGCTGGGCCGGCCACTAAAAGTGTGGACAAAAGAAATGATAAAAATACTTTGAGCAAAGCTCAGCCTTTCAGAGTAGGCCGATTTACTTTTTGCAGATTGAAGAATTGCGAATAACAGAGAGGAAATAAGAAGTATTTCTCAGCGCTTTAGCAATTTTCGCCTGCAAGCTGCATTCAAATCGGCGTTAACTTGGACCAAAAACTAACACTCGGCCCAGCAACTGGCTTGTATATTCGTCGCTGTTAAAAATATTTCAGGGTCTGGCAGTGTGAATTTCTTAGGCATTCTCACACAATCTGTCGCATCTCTTGTAGTTCAAGATCGGTCGCGGTATTCGAGCCCTACAACTCAAACAGGAGACAAGAATGCGTATCTGGGAAAAACTTTTATTCGTTACGGCGCTATCACTTGCATTACCAACTGCAGTTCAAGCGGTTCCTTTT
>CAZDFM010000496.1:0-2852 GCA_964504465.1 uncultured Pseudobdellovibrionaceae bacterium
CTACCCCATTGGCAGAAACTGTCATTCTATTTGCGCCTGAAGATGCGAAGCCCACTTGTCCGGTTCCGGGACTGTACACACCGGTAGTGGTGTCTCCCATAAATGCATATCCAGGGGTACTCACACTACCCGGTACTCCGCGAACACTTCCCGACATCGGTACAGATCCCGTAGACGAGAAATCTCCGCCAGCACCAGCTACACTAAGAGTTTGCCAAGCAGTTCCGTTGCAAAACTGAAGGCCAGCGTTATATCGAATAGTGCCGATATAATTTCCGCCTGCGCAGGTTTCACCACCATCAGCGATGCGAATTGAACCCGAAGTATGAAGACTCACTTCTGGGTTTGGAATTCCGATACCGACCTTGCCCAATGAACTTACTGTCAATCGCGTCGTACCACCCGTTGAAATTGCAATGGTGTTAGCTCCTGGAGAGTGAAAACCCGTATCCGTGTCTCCGAAAAAAGTATATCCGGGCATACTCATTGAGCCAGGAAAACCTGGAACAGGCGCTGTCATAGTCACGCTCCCGTCAGCTCTAAAATCGCCGGTCGATGTCGAAACAGATGCTACAAGGGTATCCACATAAGCTTTGTTTGCTGCATCTACGCCCGAAACAGGTGCGGCGATGTTTTGTATCATTCGCCCAGTAGTAATCGTAACGCCTCCAATTATTGCCGAACCCATGTACAAGGTTCCGATGTTTGTCATAGATCCGTCAGAACGCACATAATCTGAAGCATTTGCTAAAGCTATAGAACCTAAACCTAAATTGACTCTAGCCGTAGCTACATTGGCAAGATCGCTCAAGTTGTTTTGTCCAGCAAGCCTTGAAGAAAACGAATCATATTCAGTTTTAGAAATTAGCCCGGCAGTAACTCCGGCGCCAGAGGCGAGAGGAATATTGAGTGTGTGTGAGTTGCTAGCACTTGTCCAGTTCGGCATCGTACCGGCAGTTCCCGGAGTTGCAAAGGCTTGGACGCCTCCACTTTCACCATTAAAAGAAGTAATCCCAGAACCACCGCCGCCACCAGAGTCACTCACCCAACTCAAAACGCCGGCACCATTTGTTGATAAAATTTGTCCTGAAGTTCCGTCAATGGCGGGCAACTGCCAGACTACTCCTGCAGAGCCTAAAGCTGGCGCACGAAAACCTGTGAAGTAAGCACCGCTGTTAAGTTGAAGTTGGGCCGCGCTTAGAGTTGCAGTACCGGCGCTTGAAATAAAATCAGAAGGAGTTTTGCCTTGGAGAGTTTCTGCAACAGTGGCTGTTGGAACTGGGGCAATCACATAATCCGGTGTGAGGACATTGTTACCATCTACAGTGACGCGAATGATTCGTGAATCAGCAGCTGCGGGAGAGTAGCCTGAGCTACAATAGGTCGGAGTCGCGCTTCGTACCTGTGCAGTGTTCTGAAAAATTTGTTTCCATGATAGAGCACCGTCTGCGGCTGTATTTCTGGTACCACCGCCGCCTGGTCCGATTTTTACAGTAAACGCGCCCTCAGAATCAACGACGACCGTGTGCTGAACTTCAAAGAGTAAACAGCTTCCCGAAGGATTATAAATTTGAAACAACATCGGTCGAGAACCTGACAAAGGCTGATCCGCACTATCAAAGAGATGACCATCAAAATTTAAATACTGCGGAAGCGTCTGCGCCTGCGCTATTGGCTGTGCCAGACCGATTGCGATCGAAAATCCGGTGATTAAAATTTTGGCCAACATACGTTCTCCCTATTGAGAAATTGCATTCACTTTAAGTTTGAGATTCGTCCCAGTAAGAACATCTGCCGAGTGAGGTCGCCCGATCCGAGCTTCCATTTTGATACCGGTCCCTACTGCTTTACCTTGAGAGCTTGAAACTGAAAGTCCTAAATATTGATAACCTGGAGCTGCTGGTAAACAGCTCGAAGCCATATTCAATTGTTGCGCTATATTTTGCGAAAGGCCTGGGAAGGTCGCTTTAATTGTAAGACTCACGTTGTCGCTGTTGA
Source organism: uncultured Pseudobdellovibrionaceae bacterium (assembly GCA_964504465.1). Taxonomy (GTDB): domain Bacteria; phylum Bdellovibrionota; class Bdellovibrionia; order Bdellovibrionales; family UBA1609; genus CAZDFM01. The sequence goes on from CAZDFM010000496.1 coordinate 1,999, forward strand.
TATCAACATTGCTTGCGCTTCCGATGAGGTAGGTGCTTGAGAGTAAACTCGCAGCGAGCGGGGCCGATATTTCTGGGCAAGAATCTGTACCTGGTAAATGCAAGTAAAGTTCAAACTTTCGTGCAGAGCCGCGCGGAACATTAACAGTAATTGTGTCGCCGCCTTTAACCACCGAACTCAAAAGACCAAATGCGGGACTACAACTGTTGGTAACAGCTGGAGGGATTTTTGGACCCGTAACACTGATTAAATAACAAAGTGTTGCGCCTGCTGGGACCGCATCTAAACTTCCCGCTTTATTTAACGAATCCAGAGTTTTGGGAGTCACAATAGAGATGGAGCTGTCTTCATCAATAGCGCGCTGGCAAGACAACAGTCCCGCCGAGGCTAGTAACAGTAAGAGAGAAACGTACCGCTTTATCAAACTTTTTCCCTTTAGTTATCTTTCTATCGGCTACTACCAGGTAGGATATTAGCGCTTAATTAAGACTGTGAATCAGACCGAAACAGGTGCCCAAAAGCGGCACCATGTAACATTTTCAAGTCTCATATATTTGATCCTAGGCCTTCAAACGCAATAGGCTCGATTTGAGGCGCGGCATGGACCCTGTATTAGTCTATCTACGTAGCTTTCAGACTCCGGGGAGGAGATTTTTATGAGACGCTGGATTTATACATTACTAGTTATGCTCACAGTCGGTTTAGCCGTTGGCTGCGGCAGCAAAAGCAGCTCGTCAGGCACTGCTCCGACCAATCCACCCGTTGTCACTCCCTCAGAAGACGATCCCGCAAATCCACCTGCTTGTAAGGGAAAAGATAGCGAGACGTTTTTCAAAACATCAGGCGGTAACCTG
>CAZDFM010000497.1:0-2845 GCA_964504465.1 uncultured Pseudobdellovibrionaceae bacterium
GACCTGTGAGATCTTCTACGTAGCGCTCAAGTTTACCCTCAGTAAGAATCTTTTTACGAACTTGAATGCGCTTCCAAAATAAAAGATAGTGATAACGGCAATAACCATCAACCGAAGAGAGTTGATCACAGTCGCGTACACGGCAGTAACGGCGGCCTTCGGCGTCAGTTAAGATGACTTCTTCAACGAGTTCGCTGTCGGCCGCTGAGGCTTCGAGCTCTTCGTCAAATTCTTCGGGAATTTCTTCTTCAACTTTTGCTTTTTTAGCCGACTCTTCTTTTTTAGGAGCTTTTACTTTTTGCTCCTGAGGCTGAGGAGATTTTGCTTTAAGAGTGGGCTTTACGGCTGCATCTGCTTTTTTAGCTGCTTTTTTGTCGAGCTTGGCTGGCGCTGCTGCTTTTGCGAGCGCCTTCTTTTTAGGCTGGGCAGTCTTCGCTGTTGCGGCTTTTACCGGCTTTTTGACTGCAGGTTTTTTAGCCGGCTTTGCTGCTGCTTTTTTGCCTACCGGTTTTTTCGCGGCGGCTTTTTTGGCAGGAGCTGATTTAGCTGATACCGTTTTAGCTTTAGCTGCTTTCTTAGCAGCTGGAGCCTTACTGACTTTTTTGGCAACTTTTTTATTGTTTTTAGACATGGGGCCAAGTTGAGCTATTTTGCAGAACCGGTCAAGAGTTTTGAATTAGCTAAAGGTGCTATTTAATCCGGATCGAACCGGTTTGACTTCGCACATACACTTGGCCTGAAGTCTTCCCTTGCAAACGTCCGCGAACAGTTTTTGTTTCGCCTCGGGCCACGTTCAAATAATTGGGTGCGTAAATCTGTCCTTCATCGGTCCCGAGATTCACCTGTGCGCCCGATCCTGGGAGCTGTAAATTCACATTACCCTCGGTCGTCGTGATGCGAACTTCGGCTTCGCCTGAAGTGGTGGCCGTGACGGCACCTTGCAAAGATTTTCCACGCAATTGACCTTCACGGTTGAGAATTTTCACAACTGCGCGGTCCACATCAAATTCTGTCCCACCGCGGCCTTTGTTGACTTGAATTGTGCCTTGATAACCATTCACTTCGACCGGGCCTGAGTGAGAGTTCACTTCAGTGTTGCCTGCAAAATTAACAATCGAAAGTGGTCCTTCGCTCTCTGACACATTGATTTTTGCAGAATAACTTTCAATCCCCGCTCGGCCCTTATGCGAGAATAAATTCACTTGTCCTTCTTGAACGGCAAGTTGAAAGTCCCCGTCCCCGTTTCTTACCGACACATCTGCTTTTTGAGCATACAATTTGAGAGGCGCGAGCCAGCTTTCAATTTTGACACTGCCGTCGCGAAGTCCCATTTCAATTGGGTAAGATGGGCCTTCTAAATCCATCTCGAAGCTTGGCATTTGCTGAGTTTGGATGGTTTTTGCAAACGACGATTTTGAGTGCGGCGCACGAACGACGACTTCAATGATGTTGTCGCGTCTTTGCACCTGAAACAACCACTCATCCACAATGTCTTTCATGTCTGAAGAAACTTTTGCGGGCTGGATTTGGCGAAGGCTCACCTTAAGAGCTTTTGCGTTACTTTTGCCGACCAAATTTATTTTTCCGCGAAAACCTTTTACGAGATAGCGGTCGCCTGGTTTTACATCAATCATCATCGGTTTAAACTCGAGGGTCTTTGAAAACGCAGTGGCGCTCCAGAATAAGCTTGTTGTGGACAACAATGAGAGAAGTAAAAGGCGCATATTTTCTCCTTAAAACCTTAGAAATCCCTTCTATTAGAACATTGGCTGACAAAACTGGCCAGCTCGGGTTTTGACACGCTAAAGCAAGACCTGAAAAATGCCACCGTATTGACAAAGTTTTCGCTCAGAGGAACAATCCCTCCGTTTTAGCAGCTTTAATGATCACCAATAAAAAGATAGAGGGGGCAGCATGTCTCAAGACGTATTTATTCTTTCAGCACAACGAACACCCATTGGCGCTTTTCAAGGAGCCCTCTCAAGCCTCAGCGCTCCAAAACTTGGCTCTATTGCAATCAAAGCGGCCCTTGAAAAAGCTCAGGTTAATCCTCAAGACGTTGAAGAAGTCATCATGGGGAACGTTCTTACTGCGGGCGTTGGTCAAGCTCCGGCAAGACAAGCTTCTTTGGGCGCAGGACTTTCGATTTCTACTCCTTGCCTTACAATCAACAAAGTTTGCGGGTCAGGCTTAAAAGCCGTAATGCTTGCCGCCGACAATATTCGTTTAGGTGAAACTAAGTTGGCAGTTGCAGGCGGACAAGAAAACATGAGCCTTGCTCCCCACCTTCTTGAAAACAGCCGTGCGGGTTATCGACTAGGAAATATTACGGCCACTGATTCAATGGTTAAAGATGGTCTTTGGGATCCGTATAACAATTTTCACATGGGCAATGCGGCTGAACTTTGTGTTCGTGAATTTAAAACCTCACGCGAAGAGCAAGACGCATTCGCCAAAGAAAGCTACACAAAGGCGCAAAAAGCTCAAGCGAGCGGCTGGTTTAAAAATGAAATCGCGCCGGTTTCGATTCAAGATAAAAAGTCTACTCTTACAGTTGATATGGATGAAGAGCCTGCAAAAGCACGTTTTGACAAAATGGGCGAACTTCGCCCGGCTTTTGATAAAGAAGGAACGATCACTGCGGCCAATGCTTCAAAATTAAATGATGGGGGCGCCGCTTTGGTTTTGGCCTCTTCTGAATTAGTGAAAGCAAAAGGCTATAAGCCAATGGCGAGAATTGTTTCTCAAGCCATGTTTGCGCAAGACCCTAAATGGTTTACGACCGCTCCTGTCGGAGCGATGAAAGCGGCTTTGCAAAAAGCCGGTCTGAAAACTTCGGACATCG
>CAZDFM010000498.1:0-2840 GCA_964504465.1 uncultured Pseudobdellovibrionaceae bacterium
TCCAAGAATTGGAGTCGCAAGAATCTGAATGATCGCAGTCGAATAAAGCGCCCATACAAATAACGGCATTCTCCAAAAGCTCATTCCAGGAGCACGAAGCTTATGAACGGTTGCTACGAAATTCACTCCCGTAAGGATCGAAGAAAACCCCATGATAAAGGCACCCGCTACAAGTAGCACCGTTCCGTTATCTGTTTTAATTGAGTAAGGAGTGTAAAACGTCCAACCGGTATCAGCTCCGTGGTAGAACAAAGAGAAGAACGCAACCGCAGCACCGATAATAAGGCAGTACCAGCTGAGTAGGTTCACTCGAGGAAAGGCCACATCTTTTGCGCCTAGCTGAAGTGGTAAAATAAAGTTACCCAAGAAAGCTGGCACTCCAGGAATGATCACCATGAAAGTCATGATCGCGCCGTGAAAGGTCATGAATTGATTGTATTGACCGGCATCTACGATTGTTTTTCCGACACTGAAAAGTTCAAGTCGGATTAACATCGCAAAGGCACCGCCGATGGCGAAGAAGGTCAAAACCGCGATCATATACATAATGCCGATGCGCTTATGATCAAGACTGGTCAGCCAAGACATTAGGCCTTTTTCGTGATTCAGATAATTTTTTGAGGGATCATGTGTTGCAGTTGCAGCCATAGCCTCTCCTTATTGACCCAAGGTCTTGATGTACTCAATTACGCCGGTGATTTCTTGTTCAGAGAGCTGACCCGAAAAGGTCGGCATCACTCCAGAAGGAAAGCCTGCTACGACTTGAGAATTTGGATTATTGATTGAAGTTCTAATGTAGTTTTCATCAGCTTTAACAGAGGATCCATCGGCAAGTTTTCGCTCTTTACCGAATAAACCCGCAAAACCTGGTCCAACTTTTTGGCTGCTATCGGTATTGTGACAAGCAACACAGCGACCGTCGAAAACTTTTTTCCCGATATCGGCGAGCTCCAAACCTTTATATGGATCGTTTCTGAGCCACTCTTCGTAAGCTTCTTTTGTGACGACATGAACTTTTGCGATCATCGCCGAGTGCTGATCACCACAGTACTCGGTACAAAACATCTGAAAAGTCCCGATTTTATTGGATCTAAACCAGAGCGCTGTATATCGCCCAGGAACCGCATCTTGTTTAATTCGGAAGCCCGGAATAAACACGCTATGGAGAACATCTTTTGAAGTGATGATCATCTTTACGTTCTCGTTCACGGGAACATAGTATTCACCAGAAAGTTTTCGTCCGCTCTTATAGGTAAAATCCCAATACCATTTCTGACCAGTGACGTGAATTTCAAGAGAGTCTTTAGGGAAAGTACGCATTTCGTCGTAGATCCACCAGCCCCAAGCAAACACCACCATAAAGATGACGAATGGGATAAAGCTCCACAAAAATTCGAGGGTGTTGTTGTGAGAAATATAGGCCGTTTTATCATTGTCAGAACGACGCTTGTATTTCACCGCAAAATAAATGAACCCACCGAAAACCAGGGCGCAGGAAATAAGACTCGCAATCAATAGGAACCCGTAAAGGTGATCCACTTTTTGCGCGATGTCGGTTGCTTGAACCGGCATGAAGCTACTTGCAGCTGCGCTTTCAACCCAAAACATGAAATTTCTCCTTTAAACTGCCCTTCAGCTGGCCAATTTAATGTTTCTAACTCGCTTTTGTGCCCACTCGGCGCTCACGCATCCAAACAGGTACTAAGAAAATTGCCAATCCAAGAAAGGCTAAAACACCACTAATGCGCATAATGTTCCATGCGTAAAGAGTGTACTTATTTTTCGCCGGATTGAATTGGAAACAAAACAATACAATTTGATCAATGAGGTTGCCAATTTTACCTTGGCCCGCTTCAAGCAATGCGAGTCTTAGAGTTTGAGGCTTGAATTCGATTCCATAGAGATAACGTGAAATCATTCCTTCGGGAGTCATGACATAGGCGGCAGCCGCATGCGCGTACTGCTTTTGCTTTTCGTTCCACTCAAAACCAAAACCGACTTCATCCGCGACTTTTCTAACATTGGCTTCGGTCCCGGTTAAGAAATGCCAGCCATTAGCAGTTTCAAGGCGACCGTATTCATCAACGTAGCTCGCCTTCTTTGCCGCCGCCAACTCATAGGTCTCACGGTGGTTCATACTAATTGCGACGATCTCAAAATCTTTTCCGGGAGTGAGCCCGACATCTTTTAAAGAGTCCGTAACTCCATTCAAATGATAGTTACAAAGACTCGGGCAATCGTAATAAACGATCGACATTAAAACGGGTTTTTGACCGGTAAAATATTGGCCAATTTTAACGGTCTCGCCGGTGTCTGCAGTAAACTCGGTAGTGAGATCGATTTTTGAGCCTAATTTTTCAGTGATCGAAACATTTTTTAATTCATCAGGGACAGTGTGCCCAGAAACTTCTTTGTTCACGGGATCGTAAGCAAATGAAGCCGGCATCGCGCAAAGAGCGGCGATACAAACGGTCATTTTAACAAAACGATCAAAGCTGCGAATCATTTCTGCTTAACCTATTTCCCTATTACTTTTGTCCTTGAGCAAATTTCTCAAGTGCTGCTGGATCGTCTTCTTTTTTGTCTTGAGTAATACTGCGAACAAACTGCACGAGTGCCCAACGGTCGCCCACTGGAAGATGGCCGAAAGCTGCCATCGAAGTTCCTGGTAACCCGTTAGTTACGACGTCGAAAAGGCTTTGAGAATCGCCGCCCTTCTTCCATCCGCCTGCTACAAGGTTTCGCGGTGGAGGCACAAGGCTCTTACCGGCAGCGCCGTCGCCTTTACCTTCTGAACCGTGACAAATGGCGCAGTTGTTTTGATAAACGGATTTGCCGTG
>CAZDFM010000499.1:0-2835 GCA_964504465.1 uncultured Pseudobdellovibrionaceae bacterium
CAGAAGGAACGGTTACGTGCTCAATTTCCTCCGAATAAGCGAGGCGCTCAGGAGTAGCAATTTCAAGAGTAAAAGTATTCATATTAGCCACTAGTGACTAGAGATTAGCGACTAGGATTCTTTAATGTACTAATCATTTTGTTTAACATTTTCATAATTTCTTGCAGTGTTTGATCTAAATTTTTGTATTCTTCGTGCTTTAAAAATTTAAGTTCTTTCGCGAGTAATAATTGAGTTTCAAGCTCGGCTCCTGATCCAAATGCAATTTTCAAAAATGGTATAAACTCTTTTGTATACGATCTACTAAATCCTTCTGCTATATTTGATGGAATTGCGAGTGTGGCACGCCGCATCTGAGAAACTAAGCCATAAAGTTCTTCTCGAGGAAAATTAACTGTACTTTTATAAATACCCTTAGTTAACTCAAATGACTTCTGCCACACTATTAGTTCTTTATAAGATTTCATAACTTCTAGCAACTAGTGGCTAGTCGCTAGTGGCTATCTACTTAACTTCATCAATCGTTCCCTTCATATAAAAGGCTTGTTCGGGCTTATCATCGTGTTTTCCGTCCAAAATTTCTCTAAATCCTTGCACTGTTTGGCCAACAGATACATATTTTCCTGGAATTGCAGTAAAGTTTTCGGCAACAAACATGGGTTGAGTCAAGAAGCGCTGGATTTTGCGTGCACGGGCTACCATCACTTTGTCCTCATCGGAAAGCTCTTCAATACCTAAAATCGCGATAATGTCCTGAAGATCCTTGTAGCGCTGTAGCACCCGTTGTACTCCGCGGGCCACTTCATAGTGTTCTTGTCCTACCACTTCAGGAGTAAGAATTCGAGAGTTTGAGGCAAGCGGGTCAACTGCCGGGTAGAGCCCTTGTTCAGTCAAAGCACGCTCTAGCGAGATAGACGCGTCAAGATGGGCAAATGTCGCAACAGGTGCCGGATCGGTGTAATCATCAGCAGGAATATATACTGCCTGAAGCGAGGTAATAGAACCTTTATTCGTCGATGTGATCCGCTCCTGTAACGCGGCCATTTCGGATGCCAATGTTGGCTGGTATCCGACCGCTGATGGAATACGACCCAAGAGTGCGGATACTTCTGACCCGGCTTGCGCAAACCGGAAGATGTTGTCAATAAACAACAATACATCCTGGCCTTTTTCGTCGCGGAAATATTCGGCCATGGTGAGTGCAGTTAGCGAGACCCGAAGACGCGCGCCAGGCGGCTCGTTCATTTGCCCGAATACCATAGCGGTTTTATTGATAACTCCTGATCCTTTCATTTCAAGCCACAAATCATTTCCTTCACGCGTGCGCTCCCCGACCCCGGCAAATACAGATACTCCTCCATGGACACTCGCGACATTGCGAATAAGCTCCTGAATCGTAACTGTCTTTCCTACTCCGGCGCCTCCAAAGACTGCGACTTTTCCGCCTTTCACAAACGGCGCAATAAGATCGATAACTTTAATACCAGTTTCAAGAATTTCTTGAGTAACGCTTTGCTCAGTAAGAAGAGGTGCCTGTCGATGGATCGGAAGCTTTTCTGTTGCCTTAACGGGACCAGCTTCGTCAATTGCGTCCCCGGTAACATTAAATATTCTGCCCAATATCCCATCGCCAACAGGTACGCTGATAGGTGCGCCTGTATCAATAACCTCAATATTCCTCTTTAGACCGTCTGTTGAAGAAAGCGCGATAGCACGCACTCGTCCGTCACCCAAATGGGAAGAAACTTCGAGTGTGAGAAGATCTTTTGTCATAGGATTAACAACTTGAAGCGCGTTAAAAATGGCTGGAATATTTTCGACTTCAAAAGCCACATCTACAACTGCTCCGAGTACTTGTGTTATTTTTCCTATGTTTTGTTTTTTAGTATCCATAATTCTTAATTCGTAATTTTTAACATGCAACTAACTCTCACTCCATACTAAACCGCGCGGTCACCATGTCGGCAATTTCGTATGTAATCCTCTCTTGCCTTAGCCGATTATACATGAGTGTGAAATCCTCGATTAGGTCTTTTGCGTTGTCCGTTGCGTTTTTCATAGCCACCATGCGCGCCGAGTGCTCTGATGCGGTCGCCTCAAGTATTGCACTTCTCACCTGAATTTCAACATAATGAGGCAGAAGAGACTTTAACACCTCTGCAGGAGATGGTTCAATTTGGAATTCCTCGTGAAATTCTTCGGATTTTTCCACCGACTCTTCTGTAGCTGTTGCTAAAGAAATAGGCAAAACACGACGCCTGACCGGCTCTTGTTTCATAGAATTAACAAACGTATTAAAAACTAAATATACCTCTTTATGCGCACCCGACAAAAATTTATCGATAAATAATTCTGTTACGGCTTGAGCACTCATAATAAATTCATTATCAGAAAAATCAGCCAGCAAACTTCCCTCACTGCGGACTACAAAATGCTCGCCTTTGGTACCGAGCGTTATAAAATCAACAGAACCCAGTTTGGGAAACCACTGCATGAGTTTCCTGAAAAGCGTTGTGTTAAGCCCGCCGGCCAGGCCCTTATTAGTAGATATAAGAACGATCAGCGTCCGTCCGTCAGGATTGCCATTTTGTAGTAATGTATGCATAGATGAATCGATATGGTTTGACAATAAATTAACTGCTTCAACAATCTTTTCCTGATACGGTTTTGCTTTTTCTGCTGCGTCTTGGGCTCGTCTCATGCGTGAGGCCGCAACCATTTGCATCGCTTTTGTAATCTGGGCGATATTTTTTGCTGATTTTATTCTTCCTTGGATTCTTTTAATGCTGGCCATATGCTTAAGAATTTCTCTGTTGCTGATTTTAATTTTTCAGC
>CAZDFM010000500.1:0-2831 GCA_964504465.1 uncultured Pseudobdellovibrionaceae bacterium
TCGTCGAGTGGATCTTAAGCTATTCCGACACAACTGAGAGAAAACTTCGCGAAGGAATTCGTATTGCCATTATCGGTAAACCCAACGTCGGTAAAAGCTCACTATGTAATTACCTTTTAGGCGAACATCGAATGCTCGTGTCGCCAATTGCTGGAACTACTGTTGATGCGGTTGAGTCAGAGTTTGAATTTGAAGGCACCAACTATATCTTGACCGATACGGCGGGGCTTAGACGAGGGGCCAAAAGAATTGAAGCCGTCGAGCAGCTTTCGGCGATTAAATCAGAAGAGGCTATTCGCAGATCTAATATCGTATTGCTTATGGTTGATGCGGTCCATGGCCCAAGCCAACAAGATGCACGGATGATTGAGCTTTGTATGTCACAGCACAAAGCACTTCTATTGGTTGCCAACAAAATGGACTTAGCGGTTATCGAACATGATGATGCTAAGGCTTGGTTTCAAGAACGAGTGGGACGAGAGTTCCATTTTTACTCGGATATTCCACTTGCGTTTATTAGTGCAAAGACCGGTCGCGGAGTAGATCATTTGTTCCGCAAAATTAAAGAACTTCATGACAAGCTGTACACTCGAATTTCTACTTCTAAGCTCAACGATTTCTTTACTCAGGTGATCCGAAAAGCTCCAGCCCCTGTCTGGGGAACTCGCGACGTGAAGTTTTACTACCTCACACAGACGCACCAAGTTCCACCCAGCTTTATCGCATTTACGAATCATCCGGAAGGGGTCACAAACGCTTACCGAAGATTTTTAACTAAGAATATCCAGCAAGCATTTAATCTTGAAGGTGTTCCAATAAGAATCTTTGCCCTTCCTTCTAAGACTGGAACGGGCGGTAAGTCTCGTAAGAGTGCGGCGCATAGCAGAGACGCAAGCAGTAAGGATGCTGACGATCTTAAGGCACTCGGTGAAGGCGGAGAAAACGAAAATCTCGATATCACCGACATTGCCGAAGGTCCGGAGTTACAATTTACTTATGACCTAGGTGGCGACTTTCAAGAGGAAAGTACCGAGTTCGAAGCTGGCGAAGATCAACGCGGATGAAACGGGGAGCCTGGGGCACGCGATTTGGTTTTTATCTCGCGGCCATCGGCTCAGCATTTGGTTTAGGTAATATTTGGCGATTTCCTTACATCGTCGCTGAAAACGGCGGCGGTGCCTTTGTTCTTTTGTATCTATTTTTAGTTTTTATAATCGGCATGCCTCTTTTGGTGGGTGAACTTTTGCTCGGCAAAGTTGAGCGAAAGAGCATCTATTCGGCAATGCGTTCTCTTTCTCAGCAAACTACCGCACTGAGCGCGGATCTCAAGGGCTCAAAAGCTTTTGTGCGAAGAAAAGTTTTGTGGGGGCTCCCGTGGCTCGGGCGCTTTTCTATTTTTATCACCATTTTGGTTTTAGCCTACTACGCGGTGATCAGCGGTTGGGTGCTTCATTACCTCGTCCAAATGATCATCACTTTCGTAAAAGGCGAAATGTTTCAAGGCACCACCGTTTTAACCAATCTCTTGGGTAGCGGCAGCATGCAGATGTTCTACACGATTGTGCATTTAGGGATTGTCACTCTTATCGTGGCAAAAGATGTAGAGCAGGGCTTAGAGCGATTTTTAAGCTTAATGATGCCTCTCTTTATTCTGCTTTTGATTACCTTGGCTGTGAACACTTTGTCGCTTGAGTCGGCACCCGATGCGATGCGCTTTTTGTTTTATCCTGACTTTTCTCAATTAAAGCCATCATCCCTAGGGCAAGCTCTCGGGCACGTGTTTTTTACTCTGAGCATCGGTTTTGGAACTATGGTGACCTTTGGAAGTTATCTTCGAGATAAAGCTTATATTCCGAATGCGGGTTTTAGAGTCGCGTCGCTCGATTCGGTGATTTCGCTGTTTGCAGGGATCTTAATTTTTCCGCTCGCACTTGCAGGTGGCCAGGCCTTTCACGGACCTGAACTTTTATTTCAGGCGATTCCGGTTTTGGTTGATCGCGTTCCAGGTGGCGAAATCTTTGGAATCGGATTTTTTCTGTGTCTTTATTTGGCGTCGCTCGGAGCCAGTATGGGGCTTCTTGAAACGATCTCGGCCAATTTTCGAGATGCCTATCGTTGGAAGCGAACCCGAGCGACTGCAATGTCGGGGCTCTTGTGTTTAGCATTTGCGATTTTTCCGGCTTTGTCTTCGAACTTACTTTCAAACTTTAAGATCGGAACTCGCGGGGTACTTGAGTGGCTCGATGCTTTTATTATCACGTGGTTACTTCCAATTGCGGCACTTTTAATCTCTCAGGTTGTGCTTTATTTCCTAAGTGAAAAAGTGAAAAAAGAGCAGTTTGAAGATGCCGAAAATAAAACTCCTGTGAAGCTTTACAGTCATTGGAAGTTTGTACTGCGTTGGATTGTGACACCTTTGATTTTACTCGCGCTGGGACTTCAGGCGCTTGAGCTTCTCAAGATGGGCTTTCGCTAGAAATTCACACCTAAGATAGCCAGTAGGTAAAGGATGTCTCCAGTCGGGTAGACTCCTGTTGGACCGTTTTGTCCGATGATTTCACTGTTTTCATCTTTGAACGTCACGAGCTGATAGTTAGCTTGCGCGCCCACATACATTTTGTTTCTTAAGATTGGCATTTCAATACCAGCACCAAGGTCAAAACCTAAGGCACCTTCTTTTCCGAATGCGTCTACGCCTGTTGCTGTAGTCGTTCGGTAAACTTGCGAAAATCCACCCACGATGTAGGGATTAAAGCGTGCAATTCCGCGGGTTACGTTTTGAGTGTTAATGTAATATTTAAGATTTAGCCCGATCGTCGTTAAGCTCACAT
>CAZDFM010000501.1:0-2821 GCA_964504465.1 uncultured Pseudobdellovibrionaceae bacterium
CGGCCCTTGCCGAAACGATCAACAATATGACAGACACTCTTCGAACGTTTGCTGATCAGGTGACTACGGTTGCTCGTGAGGTGGGAATCGAAGGCAAGCTGGGTGCACAGGCCAAAGTGCCAGGAGTTTCTGGAACTTGGAAAGACTTGACCGATAACGTGAACTTCATGGCGTCAAACTTGACCACTCAAGTTCGAGGTATTGTTAAGGTTGTGACGGCGGTCGCAAATGGCGACTTAAATCAAAAGTTTGTGCTTGAAGCAAAAGGTGAGGTTGCCGCTCTTGCCGAAACAATTAACAACATGACAGACACTCTTCGAACTTTTGCTGATCAGGTAACAACAGTTGCTCGTGAAGTGGGAATCGAAGGTAAACTGGGCGGACAAGCAAAAGTACCCGGAGCTTCTGGAACTTGGAAAGATTTAACTGACAACGTGAACCAGCTTGCAGGTAATTTAACTGCACAGGTAAGAGCGATCGCCGAAGTATCAACTGCGGTAACACGCGGAGATTTAACTCGGTCGATCACGGTCGAAGCCGAAGGTGAAGTTGCGGCTCTTAAAAATAATATTAACCAGATGATCGGAAACCTAAAAGATACCACTCAGAAGAATACCGAGCAGGATTGGCTAAAAACCAACCTCGCCAAGTTCTCAGGCATGATGCAAGGTCAAAGAAGTATTTCTTCGGTCGCGCAACTTATTATGTCTGAGCTGACTCCTCTGGTTGATGCTCATGTGGGTACCTTCTTTATGTCAGACGGCGAAAGCGGAAACGATGCAGAGCTGATCCTGATTGCAAGTTATGCGTTTAACGAAAGAAAAAATCTTTCAAATCGCTACAAGCTCAAAGAAGGACTAGTAGGTCAGTGCGCGTTTGAGAAGAAATCTATTCTGATCACAAACCCACCACCAGATTACATTACGATTTCTTCAAGCGCTGGCGAATCTAAGCCCGCTAACATTATTGTTTTACCAGTTCTGTTTGAGGGTGAACTTAAAGCGGTGATTGAACTTGCGTCGTTCATTCCATTCACACAAAACTATCTCAACTTCTTAGATCAGTTAATGGATTCGATCGGTGTTATCTTAAACATGATCTCGTCTTCAATGCGTACAGAAGAACTTCTGCAAGAGCTTAAGAAATCGAATGCCGAACTTGAAGCTCAGGCAAAAGAACTCGAAGACAAAGCAAAACTTCTTGAAGTTAAAAACCAAGAAGTGGAGTTGGCGTCTCGCTCAGTTGAAGAAAAGGCTGAACAGCTCTCGCTTATTTCAAAATATAAGTCAGAGTTCTTAGCCAATATGTCGCACGAGTTACGTACGCCGCTTAATAGCTTGCTGATCCTCTCTAAAAACTTAGAAGAGAACAAAGATCATAACTTAAGCCCCGAGCAGGTTAAATTCGCCAGCACGATCAATGCTGCCGGACAAGATTTACTCGCCTTAATTAACGAGATTCTTGATCTGTCTAAGGTTGAAGCAGGAAAAATGCCTGTCGATCCTAAAGGAGTGAAACTCCCAGAAGTGAAAGATTACCTGGACCAAACTTTTAGACCGATTGCTGAACATAAGAGTTTGGAATTTCAAATTTCACGAAGTGTTGAAGCTCCGAAGAATATGTTCACTGACGAAAACCGTTTGCAGCAAATTCTTAAGAACTTACTGTCTAATGCCTTTAAGTTTACCGAAAAAGGAAAGGTTTCACTTACAATTAAAGTTGCCGACCCTGCACGCACTTACGGAATGGAAACTCTCAATCAAGCAAAGACAGTTATTGCCTTTGTGGTTAAAGATACAGGAATTGGAATTCCAGAAGAAAAGCAAAAACTTATCTTCGAAGCCTTTCAACAAGCCGACGGTACCACCAGCAGAAAATACGGCGGAACCGGTTTGGGCCTTACCATTAGCCGAGAAATTGCTCGTCTTTTGGGCGGCATGATCGAGGTTGAAAGTGTACCGGGTCAAGGAAGTGTCTTTACACTTTTATTGCCGCAAAATTACATCGGCCAAGAAGTCACACGTATTGCGACTCCTCCTGAAGAGTTCGTGATTCCGGCACTTCCGGTTGATGCTGATTTTACGGGCAGACAAGTGCTGGTCGTCGACGATGACATTCGTAATATCTTTGCGATCACAAGTGTTCTAGAGAGTCATGGTATGGTTTTAAGTCACGCTGAGAACGGAAAAGTTGCCCTTAGAGTGCTGCAAGAGAACCCGAATATCGACTTAGTCCTTATGGATACGATGATGCCAGAAATGGACGGCTTAGAGGCGATGAGAAGAATTCGGCAGATACCAGAATTTTTAGATCTGCCGATTATTTCGCTCACAGCTAAAGCTATGAAGGGTGATCGCGAGATGTGTTTAGACGCGGGCGCGACCGAATATATAACAAAGCCGGTCGATCCCAAGAATCTTTTGGCAATGATGCATAGTTTGCTGAAATCCCAGGTGGTAGATGTTATGACGCCTCTGAATGAATCAAACTCAGAAGAACAGGCACAATTGTAATGGTGAATAAGAAGGTCAACATCTTATTGGTGGATGACCGAGCCGAGGGTCTTGTGACCCTCGAGGCAGTCTTAGATGATCCAGGTTATAATTTAATTAAAGCGAGCTCAGGTCGAGAGGCTCTGGCTCATGTTCTGAATAACGATTTCGCAGTTATCTTAATGGACGTTCAAATGCCTGAAATGGACGGCTTTGAAACCACGAAGTTTATTAAGCAGCGAGAGAAGTCCAAAAATATTCCTATCATTTTTATGACCGCCAACAACAAAGCCGAACATTACATTTCGATCGGCTATTCGGTTGGCGCG
>CAZDFM010000502.1:0-2820 GCA_964504465.1 uncultured Pseudobdellovibrionaceae bacterium
GCCGTGTATTCTCGCGAACGCAGATAATGGATAGAATTTGGCAAGAACCGGATATGAGTTTAGAACGCACCGTCGATACGCATATTAAGGTGATTCGGGCGAAACTTAAAAATATTTCGGACGAAGATTTGATTCTCACCCACCGGGGCCTTGGCTACTCGCTTAAGGACGAAGCTTGAGTCTGCGCAGGCGCCTTTTTATTACCCTTTCCGTGCTCGTAGTCTTAGGCTTTCTCGCAATTGCCCGTTGGGTTAAGGATGAGCTTCGAGACAGTTATTCGCAAGTGGTCGAAGAGATGCTCGTCGATTTTTCGCATCTGGCATCAGCTCAGCTTGAAAACTCGCGTATGTCTCCGGCCAGTTTTGAAATTTTAAGAGACTCATTTAAGACCTATAAAACTCATATCATAGACGCGTCGATATTTGATTTTATAAAAGTAAACTCGTCCCTCGAACTTTACGTAACCGACGCCCGCGGCATTGTTGTGTTCTCAACGGTACCCGAAGAGGTTGGCCAAGATTTTTCACGTTGGAATGATGTGTATAAGACCCTCCGCGGTGAATACGGCGCCCGCTCGACCCGCACCGACCCAGATGACCTTCGAACTTCAGTTTATTTCGTTGCAGCCCCTATACGGATCGATGGGCAAATTGCGGGTACCGTGACGGTTTATAAAACAGAAAGCAGCGTCTTGCTGTTTTTAGATCGTGCTATTCGGAAAATGTTTATCGGCGGGCTATTCGCGGTCATTGCACTCGGACTTATCGGCGGTTTAATTATGATTTGGATTACGCTTCCGCTGGAGCGCTTAAGGCGGTACGCGATCAATGTCTCTGAGGATCGCCGCGCGGTGCCTCCTCATTCGAAAATTAAAGAGGTGAGGCACCTTACTGAAGCGTTTGAAAAAATGCGCGTCTCACTTGAAGGCAAAAAAACTGTCGAAAAATTCACCCAGACTTTAACTCACGAACTGAAAAGCCCACTCACCGCAATCAAGGGTGCCGCCGAACTCTGCCAAGAGGAAATGGACCGCGGGCAGCAAAAAAGATTCTTAAAAAACATTATCGACGAAGCCCATCGCGCGCACTCGCTACTTGAGCAGCTTTTAAAGATTGCGGCTCTCGAAACTAGACGCAATCTTGAAGTCGTTGAACCCGTAGATGTTATCGAAGTACTAAACGAAACCAAAGACGCACTGCTTAGCCTTTGGCACGCAAAAAACCTTGAGATCGTCATTGAGGCGAACGGTGACACTTCAGTTTCGGGAGATAGACTTTTGTTATTTCAGGCGTTCCGAAACCTCCTGCAAAATGCCATTGAGTTTTCGTATAGGTACGAAAAAATTAAAATCGAGGTCACCTCGCAAGATCGACTTATTAAAATTGCCATTCATGATCGAGGAACAGGTATTCCGCACTTTGCAAAAGACCGAATTTTTGAAAAGTTTTATTCGCTCGAAAGACCGGACACGCAAAGAAAAAGCTCTGGCCTTGGTTTAAGCTTCGTGAAAGAAGTCGTTGAACTGCACGACGGTGCCATCGAATTGGCTCCTGGCCTGACGGGCCATGGAACCACCGTTACGGTCGCGCTACCTTCCGTCTGATCATTTGACGTGTCCGAGAGCCTCTTCGATTTGTTTTTGATATTCGACTGGATTGGTATTGTAGTAGACACTTTCTGGCACCGTCTGAAAATGTTCGGCTGGAGGCATAACCGAAGTTGGGTATGACTGTGCAGGCGCGCGCCCGCTACTCGCTTCAGTTAGAATGTAATTCGCCTTGGCCTGCTCATACATATTGCGAGTAACTTCTGTCAGCTCTTGGAGGGCTTCGGCTTTTTGGTACAAAACTCCACCTTCGCCACAGCGCCGAGTTTGAATTTGGCTAAGCATCACACTTGGAGTTTCGCCCATAAAAGCTTCTTCGGCTAAAGCAAAACGTCCGCATTCACGCTCGCAATCTTCAATGGCTTTACGGCAAGCTTTATGAATATAAGCCACGCGATTAAATATCATTTCTGATTTTTGATAGGTCGCAAAGTGCCCTTCACCTACCGTGAAGTCTTGGGATTGATCAAACATTTGGCTACAAACTTTATCCGCGCTCTTATAGTAACCTCGGCATTCTTGGGCCTTTGCTGTGGGCGCAAAAAAAACGGCGAAGAAGGTCGCGATAAAAAAGAGACAGGAAAGTGGAAAACAGGCCACTCGTTCAAACATATTTTATCCTCCATCAATTTCCTCCCCCTCCAGGCCTGAAGAGTAGCAATTTTGGGACTAAAAAACCCCCAGCTCGAAAGAACTGAGGGCTTATGGGTGTTTGCGACTTGGGCACGTGTTCAATATTGAGACACTTCTAAAGAATTACATCTTTGGAATTCGGCCCTTACTTTCTTTCGTATTTCGGCTTTTCAAATGCGTGCTGTGCTTTTCGCCTTTCACACCAGTCGCGCCATTGTTTTCGTTACCGGCAAAGGCACCTTTTAGATCATCGCGTGCAAAGGCCGCATGAGCTTTTTTACTAAATTCTTCGCGCGTATGCGCACCTCTACGACCGGGAGTTTTCGATTGTCTTGAAACGTTTGGCATTAAAACCTCCTAAAGGGTTTATATCTGCCAACTACAATAGCACTGGTTTTAAATATGCTTGTTTAGATGGGGCGCAAAGTTTGTGACGATTTTGAAACTTAGAGGCGTAACGCCAGTGACTTCGAGTTGAATATTTTCGCCGGGCGCAAAAACTCGACCCGTTGAGTTTTTAATCCTCAAGAGGTCTCCGTTTAAATTTACGATACATAGTTGTTCGCCGAGGGTCTCTACCA
>CAZDFM010000503.1:0-2820 GCA_964504465.1 uncultured Pseudobdellovibrionaceae bacterium
CCGGAACCCCCCGAAGATTATTCTGAACATCCTGAATTTTTTAACCACCAGAATGCAAAGGTTTCAGACATAAATGTTTTACGATTTTCTTATGTCCCTCAGGGAGGTGGCTGGAAGAATATTCCATATGATTTAAGGTTGAAATGCCATCAAGTTGTGGACACTTCTAAAGGTGGGTGGCCAGACGTTTATGGCCGACTTGAGTGGGATGGACAATGCCCGACAATTACGGGAGGATTTGACAGCTTTACAAGAGGGAGATATGGGCATCCACTTTTTGATCGACCGCTAACACCAAGAGAAGCAGCGCTTCTACAGGGTTTTCCGGTAGATTTTAAGTTTGAAGGCAATAGAGGAGAAGTAAGAAAACAGATAGGAAACGCAGTGCCACCACCCTTGGCTGAGGCCATTGGGAAATCAATAATTGAATCACTGAAAAAAGTTCAATCAAAATTTGTTAAATCATCCACTTCAAAAAAGAAATCTGCAAAGCTTTTGACTTGAATCCTCGGAAATACTTCGTTTAGCTTCATGTAAGGTTCTGGCAAATCTAGATAGTAGACTCTTTTCATTTGTGCAATGAACATCTGATAGAGCTGCCATTGCAAAGGCAAGCATATTTCAACAACTTCTGATTTTTTATTATCTTTCTTTGTTTCGGAGAGACATACCAATGTGCCCCAAAATCTCCCGACTCCATAAACTCCATCAAGTACTCTTTGATGAGCCCACACTTGGATAACTCTTTCTCTAGTAGAAGTTTTAATGGGTAGATGAAATTTTGGTTTTTCAATGCCCAAATCAAAAATAAAATCGGTTGGAAGAGTTGTCTTTTTATCAAGGTTTAATGCCTCGATTCTCGTCCTTGGAGTAACTTTTAGTTTTTTTGAATAGCAATGCCCAATAAAATATTCAAAAAATGTACCAGGCGTTTTTTGGTCTCCATTTTTTTCTAAATCAATTATTGCACAGAAACTGATTGCAATAGTATATACAGCCCTTTCAATAGTTGCCCTATAAACGCTGTGAAATTGATCCAGTTTTAGGGCTTTAAAAAAAGTGTCTATTTCGCGGGAATCTTCTGAAAACAAGTCTACTCTTACGGGTCTTGAAGTCTTCAGATCCTTTATAAAAGAAAAATATTCTTTACCAACAACTTTCGATATAAGAGGAACTCGGTTCTTATCCTGCAGGTAGCCATGACAAAAGCGAGCTAAAAGCATCAATTCCGTTTCAAAAGATTCTGAACCCAGCTGTGAATTATGATGGCCTTTTAACCTTGTATAGGAACTGTGTATATCTTTAAATGTTGACACTGGGTAAAGTTGATTAAGAAGTTAGCGTAAATGAAAATTCAGCTAGAACATGAATTAATAGCTAAAATGACCTATAAAATGACCTATAGGTGAAATAAAAAAGCCTAACCGACTGATATAGTTACGATTAGGCTTTTGTTTAGTCGGGGTGAGAGGATTCGAACCTCCGGCCTCGTCGTCCCGAACGACGCGCGCTAACCGGGCTGCGCTACACCCCGTCTTTTTAAAGAGCTGCAAATTTAAATCATACTTCCTCCATAAACAAGCCTTCCCCAAAAAAAAAGGCCGATCGCATACAATCGGCCTCAAAATGGTTGGTTGGAGTTACACAGATGTCTTTAGAACAGGAGTGAGGAATGAGAAGCGAGGAATGGGGTAGTTCTGCTCATGGCTGGGACTTCATTCCTCATTCCTCATCTCTCACTTCTGTTCTCATATAAGTTTCCTCGTGCGTGAGATCTTGTCCTTCACTACTGGCTTGATCTGTTCGGCGGCGGTCAGGATCAGGTCCTCGTTGGTCGGGAAAGGCAAGGGGCGGTTGCCGATCCGGCGGCGACTTTCGTCGCTGAGGGCCCGTTTGTCACCGCGGAAGGTAGAAGCAAAATTCTCGAAAACAGCTTCTACCGCCAGCGGCTCGCTGTCTACCAGTTCGCCGGTCCTCATGTCTACCAGGTCGAGGCGACCGGCAACTGCGGCGGTTTTGCTTTGGTACACTTCCAGCACCTGCGCGGCGATGGTCACTTTTCTCGGTACTTTGATGTCGTTACCCAGGGAGTCTTTCGTCACATTGCCGTTTTTATCCAGTACGTAATCGAAGCCGTCTTCGATCACCTTTGTATCTTCATATTGCCGCTCGCGCACGATCTCGGGGCTCAGGCGGATGTCGGTCAGGCGCATCACCGCCTTGTAGTCATAATCGACGTTCGGGTCCCGGCGGTTGTGATACACCCGCCATTGGCTGTCGAGGTCGCGCACACCGAAGCGGGTCACCTCTTCTTCAAATCCGAAGGGCAGGATCACCGGCGCCATATTTTCTACATCCACCAGTATGTAGGAAGTACCCAATTCCAGGGCTTCCTGCAGGAGGCTTTCCCGGTCGCGGTAAGTGCGATAGTACTTACTGATCTTTTCCAGTTCGCTATAGGCGGAGCGGGCCGCCAGCCGGTCGCCCTGTGCGCCCCTATCGATCAGTTGCAAGGCGTGGTCATATAGAAAAGCAGCCGCTTTTTCCCGGCTTTCCCGTTCCAGGCCTTCCACGCGTACGAACTGGAAGTCCGCCTTGATGCCTTCCTTGTCGATCAGCGGCAACAGGGGCTGGATCGCCTCCTGGCGGCGACTGATGCGCCGGTAGATATCATTGATCTTTTCCCAGTTGGCGTTGGCGCCGTCAGCTTTCAGGCGCTCGGCCGTTTGCATATCGCGTTCGGTCACGCGCACAAAAGCCTCCTCCAAAGCCAGTACATACTGAGCTTTTTTATTTTTTTTGCCGGCCAGTTTGCGAATA
>CAZDFM010000504.1:0-2803 GCA_964504465.1 uncultured Pseudobdellovibrionaceae bacterium
AATAAGTGAATCAAGAGTTTCTTGCTCCAAATCTAGCTCAGCTTGAAAACGTCGTTCTAAGCTGGTGCTCAAATCAAGATACGATGCTCTTCCCTCGCGATATTCGGTTTCAATATCTCGTAAAGTGCGAGTCTCAATCGACAACAAGTTTTCTAGAACTTGCACAGAACGAACTAAAAGATTTCCTTCACGGGCCAACTGGGTATGAGAAGTCTTCACGTTTAATTTTGCTTGAGCAAGATTGGCTTCAGATAATCGCTCCGCTAACAAAGCACGCTGGTACTGACTCGAGATCCCGCCCCAATTAAAGAGCGTCCAGTTGAGCTGCAATTGAACAGTTCCAAAAAAACGGTCACGGTCACCAAATCGGGTGTTCGTGTCTACAAAACTGTCGGAACCATATCCACCTGCTCCAGTCAGATAAACTCCCGGCCAAAAGTTGACCTGCTGCTCTCGCGTGAGATTTTTTTGAATATCGACAGCCAGCCTTGAAGATCGAACAACAGGCGCTGAATCAAGATCCTGCGAGCCTTGAGCCGTCTTCAGTAGAGCAATGAACAGTTCACTATTTTTTGAAAGACGTAAATTCGACGGCTCTCGAAGCTCTGCTTCGACTCCTAAGTAACGCTGGAGTTCTTCGAAAGAATTTTTTTGTGCATCTCTATATCTTAAAAGAGAGAGTTCGGCCCGTGCGACTTCGGCCTCGAGCCGTGAATTATCACTTCGAGTTTTTAGCCCCTGTTTATATTGGCGCTGACTCATGCGAAATTGATTTTGATAAAGTTCTAGTTTTTTCTCTGAAATTTCGAGCTGTCTTAGAAGTAGTATGTAGTTTGCATACCGACTTATGAGCCCATAGGCTACGTTCTCACGAATTCGTTCTTCTTCAACTCGTGCTCTTTCAAGTTCGATTTTACTTCGACTCCAATCACGAAGCT
This sequence comes from uncultured Pseudobdellovibrionaceae bacterium, assembly GCA_964504465.1. Classification (GTDB taxonomy): domain Bacteria; phylum Bdellovibrionota; class Bdellovibrionia; order Bdellovibrionales; family UBA1609; genus CAZDFM01. The sequence goes on from CAZDFM010000504.1 coordinate 939, forward strand.
GGGTGCCATTATCAAATAAAGTCCACCTTGATTCTATGGCCGCACGGGAGCCAGTGGATTCTTGTGAAATTCCAGAATATTGCCAGTCCCTCGAAATACTCGAAGTCAATCCTAGGTCTGGTAAGAAATTAGAACGCTCAAGAGTGACTGCCTCTTTCGCTTGTTCAAGCGCGATGAGAGCGGTTTTCCATTCTAACTGGCTTTTTTGTGCTTCGAGCAAAAGTTCGCGCACTCCCATGGCGGAGCTTTGCGCCGTCGCAGAAAACGAAAAACTTAGAATGCAGAGAAGACTGAAAAATTTTAATGGCATCCCTTAATGATAGAGTTGCCCTCAATAACTTGTCTAGCTTTGCTTAGAATTGAAGTTGGTTTTTAAAGCTAAAAGCTCTGAAGTTTTTGAGCTGTGTTTCACCCTGACAAGCCATTAGAAGGCGCTCCACACCTAAAGCAACGCCAGATGAAGGAGGCATTCCCGATTTGAGATGTTCTAGAAAGTCCAGATCAGGCTTCAATGGCGCTGTGCCGAGCTGCTGCCTTAATGCGATCTCTGTCTGAATTCTTTTTTCTTGCTCGACAGGATCATTTAATTCGTGAAAGGCGTTAGCGATTTCTAAGCCCTGCCAGTAAAATTCAAAACGATCGGCCCATCCATCAGCGGTGAAACGTGCAAGCGCCACTTGGCTTGGCGGGAAATTTTTAATTACAAGAGGTCCAAGCTGTGCAAGCCGAGGTTCAATTTTTTCTAAACTTAATCTGAAAAACAAATCGTCCCAAGAATCCGTAGCCGAGAAAGAAATTAAATTTTGTCGACAGAGTTCTTCGAGTTCAGATTTAGTTGTTTGCGGCTTTAGATCAAATTTTAAAAACCTTTGAAACAAATCAGCGTAAGTCGTCTCTCTCAGCTGCGGTCTAGAACCCTTTACAAGCCCGGCGTCGTAAAAGCCATCGAGTAGATCACGAATGTCCGCTTTGATTTGATCGAGAGTTTTAAAGGCTCGATACCATTCTAACATTAAAAACTCGGGCTCATGATGCTCTGAAAGTTCAGAATTCCTAAAACAGGTTTTTATTTCGAATATGTCTGTCCATCCTTGTGCTAACAATTTTTTTAAATGTAGCTCGGGACTTGTGGGTAAATAAAAGTTTTGCCTGTGCTCGCCCCACTTCCATTCCGTCATAAATGGCTCAAGTGTAGGCTCCATTCCCGGACAAGCTACCAAATAAGGGGTTTCCACTTCTTCGAGCCCGAGATTGAGAAGTCCCGACCTTAATGTATTTAAAAATTTCGCGCGTAAACGTACTGACTTTGCATCTGCAGGGACTTGGTTCGAAACCTGAGAATCCTGTTGCGCTACCAAACGTTTCACCGAAATCTGTTGAGCTCGGACTTTTAAACCGTTCTCGCGTTTAATCGCACCGGGCTCAATCAAAACCGCCACCCAATCTCCCCACTTTCCTTCGGCCTCTTGCCACTCGAGACGGGCTTCGGTTTCAATTTGGAACTGACCTTGCTGACTCCAGAGCATAAAGCCCTCAACTTCGGTCTCTTGAGGTGCAGACTTCGAAAGTGGGACTGAAACCGGAAGTGGCTGAAGCCTTCCACAAAGATAAAACTTTTCATGTGGCAGGGATTTTACTTTTAGAAATTGAGACACTGAATAGGCAACAAATGACGAACCGACTTCGGGATATAAATTGCGACTCAATGTTCATCTCCTCTTGCGCCTGTCACGGTTTGCAGGCACATTACAAATTCTCTAGACGAGAAGAGCCTGCGGGCCACTCTCAAGTCAAGGTCGAAGAGACACTCATTTACGCCAGAAGGAGGCAACTAACATGGCTGCAGAATTCAATTGGGACAAAAT
>CAZDFM010000505.1:0-2802 GCA_964504465.1 uncultured Pseudobdellovibrionaceae bacterium
AGCTGTACGAACAACCAGAGCGGGATCTTGCAACAATTCTGTCGACCAGTGTAAAGCCATCGAACGATCACCTGTCGGTAGCGTTACGAGAGCTGCGTTTCGCATAAACCAATCCCGGTCAGTTAATGCTTTTTCAAGAACTGGACGTGAACGCTGAAAATCGATTTTTGCAAGTGCGGTCAGGGCCCGCCAGCGAAGCTGCAAACTTTGATCTTTATCAAAACTCATTTGTTTTAAATTTTCAAAACTATTGGGTTGCTTCCCTAAAGCATGGATTCTATTTTCCATGGGAAGTCTAAGCGCCATGACGATGTCGTTGTTAACAGATTTTTTTTGAGCCTTAAGAACTTTTTTGGCACCCTTTGCCTTTTGCTCTTGTTTCTTCTCTGTCGTAGCTTTTTGCGGAATAGCCGAATGAGCCGATGGTGCAAGCAAAGCAAAGCTGAGGCTCACGATTAGAACGTTAAAGTTCATTGTTACTCCTTTAATTTGGAAGCTTCCTCAGCCATCTTATCGGTGTCGATTCCCTCTTCAAGGGCCGACGCAGCGTTAGCATCTGTAGGCACAGCCGCGAGATCGGCCATTTCTTCGAGCATTTTATCTGTGTTTAAATCCATAAGTGAAACATCAGTGGTCGCCGCAGTATCATCTCCGCTCATGGAGCGTTCAAATTCTGCCATGAGATCGTCAGCCGACTGACTTGCCAACTCCTCGCGCGGGTTCGGCAATGAATTAGTCGCGGCCGCAGGCGGCGTTTCGACTTGAGTGGTTTTAACAACCGTTTCAAACTCTGACACCAAGTCTTCAGGTACTGCATCTGGGTTTGCTGCGGGAGTCACTTCAGGTTCAGTTGCTGCGGGATTTGCAAGAGCAGCCGCAAAGTCTTCTACAAAGTTATCGCTTGTTGTCTTTTCAACTTCTGCGTCGGTTGCGGGCGCAGCAACCGTTTCTTCGTTTGCTACTTCAACCACACCGCCCGAACTTAATTCAGCCAGCTGTTTTTTGAGCTTTTCGTTTTCTTCTTTATACAAAGAGAGATCGGCAATATCGTCTTCTAAAATTTCATATTCAGAAAGTTTAGATTCGAGCTCAGCTATTTTTTCGTCTTTCGCAGGGTCAGTTGTGGCCACTCCGCCATTTGTATTTTTATCTTCAAGTTCTTTACGTAGTGCTTCAACCTGTTGTTGAAGTTTTGCGGCCTCTGCAGCGGCTGCCGCTGCTTGTGCGGCTGCGCCCGAATCGCTGCTTGTCCCAGCGGAAACGACGGCAGGACCGGCAGCCATCACAGTAGTGGCACTAGGCGCCGAAGCTTTTGTAGCTTCTAAAACTTCTTTTAAGGCCTTTCGTATATCTTCACTTGATTCGCCTGAGCCTGATGAAGTGTCTGGCTTACGAAAAAGACTTACAATTAAGTAACCTACAAAAGTAAGTAAAATAATGGCGACAAGCCACTGGATGATCTCAACGTTGTGAGCAATTAAAAAATCGACGAGTTGTTTTACATTCACCTCACTATTGTCCCTTATGGATGAAAAAATCGTCAAGGATACCTGTGACTTAGATTTTGCGGCTCGATGTAAGTCGAGACTAGCCAACTTAAAAGGCACATGGTAGTTAGCCTTATGTCTACTTCAAGTCCCCAATTTGATATTGTTTTGTACGGCGCGGATGTGCTTCTTCAAACGCCGGGCTCTCTGCTCGCAAAAATCGAACAAGCCACAATTGCGATTAAAGACGGAAAAATTGCAGCTCTCAATCCGACCTCTCCGCAAGCGCGCGAGATGATCAATATGAAGGGGCTCACAATCTTTCCCGGTTGGATCGACAGCCAAGTTCATTTTCGTGAACCCGGTCTCGAACAAAAAGAAGACTTGAGTCACGGAAGTGCGGCAGCCGCCCAAGGTGGGATCACCGCATTTTTTGAAATGCCCAATACAAAACCTAACACCACCGACAAAGCTGCGATCGACGATAAGGTCGAAAGAGCTTTTGCCAAAAGCCATGTCGATTTTGCTTTTTATGCTGGTGCTAATGGTGAAAACACAGATCGGCTGACCGAGCTCGAAAAACTTCCTGGTTGCTGCGGTATTAAAATTTTTATGGGAAGTTCTACTGGAACTTTACTTGTTGATACGGACGAAGCTCTCGACAAAATTCTTTCGGTCGTAAAAAGACGGCCTGCGATTCACGCCGAAGACGAAGCAAGACTGATTGAGCGAAAACATATTGTCGAGAATGCACCAGGCATTGTGAGCAATCATCCTGTGTGGCGCGATGAAACGACAGCACTTAAAGCCACCCAAAGAGCCCTTAAGTTAGCTATCAAAAACAAGCGGCCCGTTCATATACTGCACGTGACCACTGCCGAAGAGATGGATTTACTGGCAAGACACAAAGAGTTTGCCACCGTAGAAACCACTCCCCAGCATCTCACCCTTTCTGCCCCTGAGTGTTACGAGAGATTAGGAACCTTGGCGCAAATGAATCCGCCAATTCGTGAGGTTCATCACCAAGAAGCACTGTGGAAAGCTGTGAATTCAGGCATCGTTGATGTTTTAGGTTCAGATCACGCTCCGCACACGTACAGTGAGAAACAGGGCGTTTATCCTGCCACTCCGTCTGGGATGCCTGGAGTACAAACTCTTGCACCTTTAATGCTTGATCACGCCTCAAAAGGTAAAATTACGCTTGGGCGGCTTAACGAGTTACTCGCTACGACCCCATGTAAAAACTGGGGACTTGAAACACGCGGTTATATTGCTCCTGGCTATGAAGCTACCTTTTCGATTTTTGATTTAAAAC
>CAZDFM010000506.1:0-2800 GCA_964504465.1 uncultured Pseudobdellovibrionaceae bacterium
TTAGGTATTTTAGCGCGGATAAAAACCCCGGCTCTTCCACAATTTTATCCAAGAATTAGAAGATTAAGGAGGCTTTAGCTTCAGGATTACTCTTGGGGCATTTTAGGTATGTCTGGGGCTTCGTCGATATCGAATTTTGCGAATGATGCCATATGATTATAAGCAGCGCCCACGTTTTGCCTGTGCTCATTTAGCGCGTCTTCCTCAAGGATACCAATTTCGAACCCTCCGTCGCTTTTTATTTTTAGTGTGGCGAGACAAATAGGATCTTTGATCCCCCCGGGATTGACATCTACGGTATGACTCAGAGTCCATGTTGTCATGAACAAACCTGTCGCTAAATTCGGCGGTGATTTTGGACAGTACACTTTTCGCATCAAGCCTAAAAAAGGATCCGCGATGTTTTGACCGCTCCCCATCGAGGCATACCACAAATTTTCATCTTTGAATTCTGGTTGCAGATCCTCAACAGAATATTCGACTAAATATGGTTTTCCTTTGAAAGCGAATGCAACTAACGCACCCAACTGCCCCTTAACTACACCAGTTTCAGCAAAGTCTTTACGAACTGATACGCATATTTGTTTAGCCACCTGCATATGGTCAGAAACTTTTTTTAACATCTCCGCCTCTTCGCAAAGAGTTTTTACCACATGGCAAAATCGCTGACTTAAGCCGACAGCACCAGTTGTAGCGACTATTACCTCGTCATTTATAATGAAAAGCTTTTTTGTTTGCTGCTCTACTGTGGGATGATGTTGCGCACCAAAAGTGGCAGAACTGTCTGTTCCAACCACCACGCTATCTTTGCAAAGTATCCCAACTAAGACGGTCATTAATCCTGAAAGACACTGTTTTTCCTCATTTCAGGATATGCCTTATAAATCGCTGAAACAAGTTCAGTAAATGAAAGGCTAATAACGAACTTTACTAGCTCAAAAATAAAAGACTTATAAAAAGATAATTGATTATCTAGTATTTTTTGGCCTTCTATTAATCCAGCCTCTGTAAGCTTATAAGATCTTTTTGACCAACCTGAGGAATCTACTAAAATTTCTATTTTTTTATCACGGGCCAAAGCATCTATGGTTTTATATACGCTTGAATCATAAGGACCATAATCATAAGGTTCAAAATTAAAGAAACGTCCACCTAACGCTGACGATAGTTTTTCATCTATTAAAAAGAATAATTTTTGAATTTGGACAGGTTTAAAAGAGGCGCTGCCTCCAGCGGATAATACTGCCAACATTAAATTTTCTGTATTTATATTCCGCATAATTATGTTCTCTTTCTAAGAGCTAACGAAGTTAGAGAAAAATAGTGCAGATAAAAACAAAAAATATCGTACGAATCTCATATCAAAAATGATAACAGAATCAGTAGCTAATAAGAATATAGTCAAAATTAGCTTTGGTCCGATTCAGCCAATGTCTCCATAATTTTTCGTAACTGCTCTTTTGTTCTCTTATTTAGACGGCGGTATTGCCTAAAAAATGCTTCATCTTCTATTTCAGGCTCTACCTGCTGAAGATTATCGTCCAATAAATACTCTGGAGTAACCTTTAGTATTTCCGCGATTTTGGTGAGTCTTTCGGCAGAAGGATTACCAACGCCTTTATTTTCCAGCTCCCATAAATAGCTTTTACCCGCACCAACTTGATTGGCTAGGCCTTCCAACGTCAGCCCCTCGGCTTTCCTTAGGCTTCTGATTTTATTGCCCATATTTGTCGACATTTACTATCTCTCATTTTCCCGAATCAAAGTTCAGTATATTGATACTTTTTTTCCTTGACCGACGCCAGCAAAAAAGCGATAAACAGAAAGTTCAGTTTATTGAACTTATTTTACCTACACAAAGTTAAGGAGATATGAATGCCTAAAAGAGGCCCTGACACACACCACGTAGTTCCTGACCCTGATGGCGGTTGGAACGTGAAGCGTGGCGGTTCTGACCGCGCAAGCGGCCATTACGACACTAAAGCCGAGGCAGTAGCTGCTGGTCGCACGATCAGCCAAAACCAAGGCACCGAATTTCGGATCCATAATCAGAACGGGCGCATCGCTCTCTCTGATAGCCATGGCGGCGATCCGAATCCCCCGAAAGACAGCCGATAGAAGGAGGCACATATGTCCGACACAAGCCTGCAGGAAAGACCAGGTAACGAAGCCAAAGACAAGACGAACACCATCATCGTTGAGGGGACCCGTCACGAATGGCCGAAGAACAAAGAGATTTGCCATATCGATGTGGTAAAACTCGAAGTACCGAACCCCGATCCCCAGACGACATACGCCGTCAAATATAAAAAGGGCCCCGGCCCACGCCCCGAAGGCATTCTCCCGCCGGGCAGCTGCATTAAAACCAAGGAAGGCATGGTGTTCAGTGTTTCAGAAACTGGTCAATCATAATAGCGACCTCGAACAGCTGGTTGAGAAAGGGTATGCCGTTGGTTTCGATAGCCACTATCTTATCGTCCGCGACATTCCCTATCTCGACGAGCAAAGGGAGCTAAAAATCGGCGCAATCGTCACGAAGCTGGTCTTTACCGACACAGACCGTGTATCTCAAGAAGACCATCAGATTTTTTTCGCCGGAGGGGTGCCACATAATATTGACGGAACACCGATTGGAAACTTGGGAGGCGGACCTACCGCACTCGCCTTAAGCGAGGCCTGTCAGGACATCGTAGTTCAGCGCAGCTTTTCCAATAAGCCTAAGGTTAATGGTCAACCTACGGGTCAGTTTAAAGATTTCTTCGAAAAAATCGAAAGCTATACCGCGATCATTTCCGGTCCA
>CAZDFM010000507.1:0-2797 GCA_964504465.1 uncultured Pseudobdellovibrionaceae bacterium
GTTACGGTGCGCTTGATATAGTAGAAAATGGAATTAACCGGATTCGCGGCGAACTAACCGAAATGTGCGACTTCGTGATATTTTCCGCACACGGAACGGGCTTGTAGAGCCCAATTGGCATCTGCAAAGTACTTTCGATCCAAAGCCTTCAAAGATACAATCCATGTCAGGGCAATTACGAAAGAATGCTTAAATTACAAAGTAATTAGCAGGACCCTTATGTATCATTAGCCTCCAGAGATTGAGAGGTCAAAACCACTTGGTTGATTTCCATTAGCTAGCGTAAAACGCGCTGACTTTTAGATTTTAATCTTGCGGGGTCTTTCGCAGACCTGCGGCTCACGCCGCATGCCCTCCGGGCACGAGCCGCATCAAAACGCGCCACTGGCGCCTTTTGCTGCGGTCTCGAAACTTCGGGTATGAGCCACCCTGACTTATAACCCAAACGCCGTCGATTCAAATTCGGCCCAGCACTCAGCTTCGCAGAATAAAAAAACCACCGGTAGGTGGCTTTTTTTATTCTAAAAATTGGTTGCGGTTGTTTGACAATAGGTGAACCAAAATACCCACATGTAATTATTGAACAATTCCGGCCAGGGAAGCGTCGAATTTCGGAGGAATGTAAAAGGCACTATGAACACGGCGTATCTTTGAATGAAATTTCCCGCATTATTGGGAGATCAAAGTCCTTCGTGAGGAGGAGACTAAACCAGGAGGAATTCAAACCGGGATAAAGTTGGATGAGAAAGTGTACACGTCGTGGCGAATGACTGGCCGGATGAAGGCACAGCCATTGTTCGGTATGACTTACTTTATGGGACAGTTGGTTGAAGATCCGAGGGAACAAGAAATTTTAATTTTGATCAAAGATTTGGCTTCGGAAGGTCTGACGGTCACAGAGATTTCCAATCATTTGAATAGCCCGCAGTAATCTTTAATATCATTGGAACTATGACGCTGTCGACATGTGGTGACGCGCTCAGCTGCCGCTCTCGGCACACACTGGCGTGCCTCCGTAAAAAGCAACACTTGCCGTTTGATATTTCTTGAAAGAAGATCTTCCCCTCAGGGGGAAATAATGAAAACACTTTTGGTCTTAAGTTCTTTGCTATTCTTTAGCTCGGCTTCGATTGCTGCAACTGGCGATATCACGTCTTTGTTTGAAAAAGAAACTCGTTAGTCTGGCGGAAAACTTTATCTTTTAGAAAAAGACACAACGGCTCCCGAAGACAAAAGATTTCTTATTTGGCCAAACCGACTCAGCGGACCGGATCGCATGTTTCAGATTTACAGTTTTAAAAAGGACGGAGTCGTTACATTAGATCAACCCCATCTTGAAACCCTTATGCGTATCGATGAGCCTTATACGGTGTCGGAGCCGATCATCGACAAAGATCTCAATTATTTGGCGTGGACTGAAACGACGCGCGATCTTAGTTGGATCAAAATCTATGATCTTAAAAGAATGCAGTTTCTCACTAAGGTTTCTTCTTACGCTTTTTCGAACGCTGTTTTATTAAAAAACATTTCATGGAGCGAGGGAGATAAAAAGTTTTTAACGATTGACTTGCGAAGCGCAAATGGCCGGATAGTATTTATAGAGCCCGAAGAGGGACGCGTAAGCTGGATTGAGCGGATCCGGCACCTTGACCCAATCGCTTGGTACAAAAATGAGATTTATTATCCAAAAACTTCTCCGGTCGAAGGCCACTATTCTAATTTGAATCTCTACAAATTTTCGCCAGAAACTAACACCGAGAAAGAATTGTTCCGGTTTCCAGTTGCCACTCGGGACATACAAGCTTTTCACATTGATAACCGCAGACTTTTTATTTACGCAGGAAAGAGTTTTAAATTTGATCTCGATTCTGAGCGCATTGAAGACATGGCCATGGGTGAATATTCATCAGCCAAGGGAGCGATTTGGAGTAAAGGATTAATGGCCGTTCAAGATTTTAGGCTTTCGGTTTATAACTTTTTAGGTCTCGGTGAAAAGACGTTGGAATTTAATGAGCGGCTTACTCGATATTGGTTCACGAGCCGCGATACTATTTTAGGCTATAAGATTGGTATCGCTAATCAAACTCATCAAGTTATCAATTGGCATATCGGTTCTGCGCCCGAGATAAAAGAGATTCATGGTGCTCTGATTACCCCCATCCCGGTGAATGGAAGCCAAATCTCGTCGTACCAAGTAGCAGGGAGCGATCTTACAATTGAAACCTGCGATAACTTTAGCGGAACTTTTAGCCTGATGAGATGCGATACCAAAAAATACACTTTGCCACAGGGTAAGGTGCTCTCCAACGGAATGAGCGACGGTACATCTTATGGTTTCGGAGTTTGCTTTGATGCAACCGATCCTGTTCTCAATTGCGAACCCGGGATTCTCCTTGAAGGAAATCCCGGCACGGCAGCTACTTTTCCGATCCGTGTGACTTATAGATCGAACCTCAAATGGCTAGGTAAAGGTCCACGCACACGTTTTGTTTCGTTGGATAAAGAGGGCAAGTTGAATCTTTGGGATGTTGCGGAGTAGGCTCAGGCCGAATGTTTACGTTGATGTTTCATAAGCCCCAAGATTGATGGACAAAAAGCGAGTGCTTAAATATTCATTCGCTGGTTCTATCATTCGGCATTAGGAGCGTCTATAGGGTGCATCCGCCAAACTTAACTCACACCCGTAAACAAATTCTCTCGTGCATCCAACGATCTGTGTTGGGTTTTTCCGGGGTCTGTCGCAGAAGCGATCTTGAAACTTCGGGTTATGAGCCCGACGAGTTTTTTAGCTGTTTCA
>CAZDFM010000508.1:0-2788 GCA_964504465.1 uncultured Pseudobdellovibrionaceae bacterium
GACGCAATGGCTTTTTTGACAATTGGAGTCAAACGCCAGAGAAGTGACTTTCAACAATGAGGAATGCTCCTCAACACCCGCTCCCTATGCTATTTCTAGGGGATGAAAACACAAACAAATCCCCTACTCATTCCGTCTGGCCTCAAACACCGAGCCATCGATTTTCCTAAAATCTTACCCGAGCATTTTATGCCGGCTGCCGAAGCGGCAATTGAAGAAGCGCGGGGTAGGATCAAAGCGATCCGTGATTACCCGCAAACTGCTACTTTTGAAAATACAATCTTGGCGCTCGAACTGTGTTCTGAAAAAGTCGATATTGTCGCAAACGTTTTTTACAATCTGCTGGGCTCAAGCACGAACGAAGAACTGCAAAAGATCGCGCAAGAATTAGGTCCGAAGATTTCGAATTTCTCAAGCGACATCATCTTAGATGACAAACTTTTTGCCCGTGTAAAAACGGTTTGGGATCAACGTAAAACTCTAAAACTGACTCAAGAAGAAGCTAAGCTCCTTGAAAACAGCTACACGGACTTTGTCCGAAACGGCGCAAACCTCAATGCTGAACAAAAAGAAGCTTTAAGAGAAATCGACCAAAAACTCTCGCGCTTGGGCCCCGAATACTCCGAGAATGTACTTAAAGCCACGAATGCGTTTGAGCTTTTGATCACAGACGAAAAAGACCTTGCAGGTTTGCCTCAAGGAACGCGCGAAGCCGCGCGACTTGCTGCCACTGAAAAATCGAAGCAAGGCTGGCTCTTCAATTTGCAGGCTCCTTCTTTTATGCCTTTCATGAAGTATTCTGAGCGCCGCGAGTTACGTGAAAAAATGTGGAAGGCTTATAACTCTAGAGCCTTTAAAGATTCTTTTGATAACCAAAAAGTGGTCCTAGAAATTGTTAAACTTCGCCACGAACGTGCTCAACTTTTGGGATTTAAGACTCATGCTGATTTCATTTTGCAAAAACGTATGGCTGAAAATCCTGAGAAGGTGCGTGAGTTTTTAAATAAACTTTTAGCAGCCTCTATGCCTGCCGCACGACGAGATCTTGCGGACGCTCAAAAATTTGCAGACACGTTAAATGGACCAAATCCTCTTATGCCGTGGGACTTTGGCTTCTACACTGAAAAATTAAAAGAACAAAAATTTAAGATAAATGAAGAAGAGCTAAGACCGTATTTTAAACTCGAAAACGTCATTGAAGGCGTGTTCGAGCACTCAAGGCGTCTTTATGGCTTAACATTTAAAGCGACGACCGATTACCCGGTCTACCATCCTGACGTTAAGGTCTACGAAGTTCTCAATGAAAGCGACGGCGCTTTTGTTGGTTTGTTCTACACAGATTTCTTTCCACGTGACTCTAAGCGTGGCGGTGCGTGGATGACGAACTTCTTTGAACAAGGTCTTTACGGTGACACCCTGATGCGCCCTCACGTGAGCATCGTGTGTAACTTCACAAAACCTACTCTGACTGCACCTTCGCTTCTAACTTTTGATGAAGTCCGGACTTTATTTCATGAGTTTGGTCATGCGCTTCACTCTTTACTTAGCCAGTGCCGCTTTCGTTCACTATCGGGCACAAATGTGTATTGGGATTTCGTTGAGCTTCCTTCGCAGATATTTGAAAACTGGACGCTAGAAAAAGAAGGCCTCGACACCTTTGCTCGGCATTACGAAACTGGCGCGACAATTCCAGAAGAGCTCACAAAGAAGATCATCGATTCTTCTAAATTTTTAGCCGGCTACGCTTCCATCAGACAGATCAATTTTGCGTTGATGGACATGTCTTGGCATAGCACCGATCCAGATCTTATCCGAGATGTGGACGCCTTTGAAAAAATGGTCACTGAAAACACGCGTCTGCTACCCACAGTCGATGGCATGAATTCTTCATGTTCGTTTAGCCATATTTTTGCGGGTGGATATTCTGCGGGCTACTACAGTTACAAATGGGCTGAAGTTTTAGATGCGGATGCGTTTGAATACTTCCAGGAGCAGGGAATCTTTAATAAAGAAGTCGCAACGAAGTTTAAAGAAAATATCCTGAGCCGTGGCGGTACCGAGCATCCGATGGAACTTTACAAACGATTCCGTGGCCGAGAGCCCGACCCCGAAGCCTTGTTACGAAGAGATGGTTTGATTTAATGGCTAAAAAGACGAAGCGCAAAACGACTAAGAAACTCGCGACTAAAAAGTCGGCGGTTAAAACGGCGTCTGCAAATAAAAAAAATAAGACGGTCAAAAGAAAGCAGTTCGAAAAACGAATTCGCAAAGTGATTATCGTTTATCGACCTGACACTGACAAGGCATCGAATTTGGCAGTTGAAGTTGCGCAGTATTTTACAGACCGAAAAATTGAAGTGTTCTCGCATCCACAACAAAAAATTTCCCGTGGTGCAAAGACTTATCCGCCCGCAAGTACAATCGCTTCGATTGATTTAGTTGTGGTTTTGGGTGGCGATGGAACGTATCTAGAGGCTGTGCGCATGCTTCAGGGCCAGCGCATCCCTATCTTGGGAGTCAACTTAGGTTCGCTTGGATTCTTGACCGTAAATCGAGCTGAAACCACCTTTAAAATGCTCGAAAAAACTCTGCAAGGCCGAATGGAAATTCGCACGCGCTCGATGTTGAAAATTACGCTCCGTCGTAAAGGACGAAAGTTTCAGGAGTGGACGGCACTTAATGATGTGGTAATTGAAAGAGGTTCGTTTAGTCACCTCATTAATATCTCGTTTTACAGTGAGGGTTTGTTAATCAGCCCCGTAAAAGCCGACGGTTTAATCATTGCAAG
>CAZDFM010000509.1:0-2775 GCA_964504465.1 uncultured Pseudobdellovibrionaceae bacterium
GGAGTTCCGAATCGGAACTGATCTTTGAGTTCCGATTCGGAACTATGCCTCGAGCCGATTTCGCGTGGTGATCTGTTTATGGAGCCAGAAGAAGCGAAGGACCATCAAGATTGCGACAACCAAAAGTCCAGCCGCCAACCCTATCCATAGGCCTTTTACATCGAAGCCTGCGAAGTTAACCAGATAATAGCCGAGAGGAAGGCTAACCACCCAGTATCCAAAAAAGGTCGCGATCATGGGGATTCTCACGTCTTTGAGTGCACGAAGAACTCCGTTTGCGACCACTTGGATGCCGTCGACAATTTGAAACAAGGCTGCCAACAAAAACAAAGCCATCGCAAGTTCGATGACTTGCGGATCTGAGGACAGTGCTTTGGCTAAAACTCCACGTAGCAACAATATGACCACACTCATTGTGGCCATGAAGCCAATACCAAAAGCAAAACTGACAATGGCGCGTTTCTTGACTAAATCAAAACGTTTCTCACCTACTGCGAGTCCCACCCTTACACTCGCCGCAAAAGATAAACCCAATGGAACCATAAAAGTGAACGAGGCAATGTTGAGCACAATTTGATGAGCCGCAAGACTTTCTTTGTTGATCTGACCCGCTAAAATTGTGGCCATTCCAAAAGCACCGACTTCAAAAAATAAAATCATTCCGACCGGGAGACCTAGTTTTAGCATTTCAATATATTTGACGGCGACATCGCTGTATTTATGTAGCAAATATTTATTGAGATCCGCCTTAGAATGGCAGGCATAAATAGCTCCTAAAGCCATCATCCATCTCGTCACACTCGTCGCAACTCCGGCACCCAATAGCCCCATCTCTGGAAATCCAAACGCGCCAAAAATAAAAAGATAATTGAGTATTACGTTTAAACCCACTCCAGCAAAAGTCAGATACATCGGTTCTTTTTGATGGCCGGTGGCTTCAAGAAACTGGCGGTAACTTTGAAAGACAAGCATTGGGATGACTGATGTGATCAGAACAAAGAAATACGGAACCGCAAGCTTACTGACCGTCGCGTCTTGTTTAAATATCTGAAAATTCAATCCCAGGCCAATGAGTATGACTGTGAGGACCAATCCTAAAAGGACGCTCAAATTTCGGGAGCGAAATAATATTTGACCGGCTTTTGCTTCGTTTCTTTCGCCGATTGCAGTTGCGACCAAAGGAGCCGTAACGTTGCAAACGCCTATCGCGATTATCGAGCCAAACCAAAACACACTGTTTGCAAATGCAGAGGCCGCTAAATCGGCAGTTCCTAGAGTTGACACCATAAGGGTGTCCACGATGCCGAAGAGCACTTGCCCGAGTTGCGCAATGATAATGGGCCAGGCTAGCACCCAGAGTTCGCGGTTTTCGCCTTTGAGGAAGGTCACAAAGAATCCTGACTTAATAAAAGAGTAGTAGAGCAGAATATTTTGTTTTAGGTCGGTTTTCAAATAGTTTGAATCGTGAGTTCGACATACGCGTTGGGCTATCTTCACAAATTCTCTACGTTTGAACCATGAACTTAAAAGCTCCGTCTTGTACCTTAATTAGATGAAGCGAACTTATCTCCCCGTTTTGTCTTGCCTGTTTATTCTGCTCACAGCCTGTGCCAGCCACACTTACTATAAACCTTCAGATGGTGAATCAAGCTCGAGCTACGGGTATCGGGACCAAAAGTTAGAAGAAACCAAGTACCGCGTTTCTTTTATTGGACGAAACTCAACCCAAAGAGAAACGACTGAACTCTACTTACTTTATAGGGCCGCCGAAATTGCAGTTCAAAACGGCTACGAGTATTTTGTGATGGCTCATCAAGAGACTGAACCCAAACAGCAGCAACAGACCTCTTCGTTTTTTGGCGGCATGGGCTTTGGCCGTGGAGGCACTGGACTCGGATTAGGCTACGGCGTGCCTGCAGCCAACACTGCAAGCAATTATCAATCTGTAGCCTTTATTACGCTTTATAAGACGAAGCCACCCGAGCCTCAGGTGAGCTATAATGCAAAGGAAGTCATTGCGAATTTAGAGCCTAAGATTATACGGCCACCCGAAAAATAAAGGGCCGTTTTCACAGCCCTTAAAACACTTCATATTATTCAAAAAAATTAAGCCGCAACCTTCTGATGAGTCGCCGGTTGCAGAATGCCTCTCTCTAACAGGAGTGAGGTGCAGTCTGCCCAGAACTTTTCTTGGATCTTTTTCTCGGCAGGGCCAAACCGTAATTTTGGAAATTCCCCTTTTTCGAAAAACTCAGAGAACTGATTTCCATCACAGCCTTTTGCTATTTTCAGCAAAAGATTGCAGTGAACATCCGTCATCTTTTTACCATCAACTAAAATTTTTCTAAGCCCTGATTCGGGCGTATGTATTAAGAAGTCATGCAAACTATACGTGTCATATTGAGACATTCATCCCTCACTTGTTATGACATTACATCGGACAAGTGAGACCCGGACTTAAGGCCTGGACGGTATTTCTATTTTTTGCAGTAGGATTGAGCCTTTGTCCAGCCGCGTATACTTTCGTAGCGCTCTACTTTACGAAGAACCGACCAATAACGGGCGCCGCCCTTCCAAGAAGAAGTTCCCTCAAGACCGCGAATAACACCGTCGCGACCTACCCAACGATTAAGAATTTTCATTCCGCAAACGAGGTTTTTAAACGGATCATGCAGTTCATTTGCGTTTGCAAGTTCGCAGTCGTATCCCCGTGCACTTTCGATTGAGATTTGTAAAACTCCGCGACTGATCACCGGGTCACCGTTGCTATCATTA
>CAZDFM010000510.1:0-2754 GCA_964504465.1 uncultured Pseudobdellovibrionaceae bacterium
CTCGATCGCATTTTGCCAGTCCCTCAGTTTATAATACTCGTTCCCCACAGTAATATGGGCTCTATGAGACTCGGGATACTGACGTAAAACATCTTGCCAGAGCCCAAGAGGCTCTGCATACAACCCCGTTCTCGAGAAGCTCAAACCTACTAGCCCTAGGATCACCAGTAATGCAAAATTTCGCAGTAGATTTTGATTTCTTACTTTATCACCCACTCTTAAAAAGATATTTGCCAGCATCAATAAGAAGCCAAAAAAGCCCAGGTAGAGCCGATTGTCGTCCAACGCTGTAGTGGTCGGGAAAAAACTCGACGTCGGTGCAAGACTAATTAAAACCCAAAGTACTCCAAAAATAAAAAGTCCCCAAACTTGAATTCTCTTTATTGCCTTCACCACCAAAAAACCAGTGATCAACACAAACACCATTGAAATCCAGAGCCTTAAATCCTTCCAATCCAAAATTGCGCGCACGTCGTGATCTACTGATAGATGGATGGGGACAAATAAGTGCGCAAGATAACGAAGTGCGATCCAGGGTTGAATAATTAAGTAGCTACCTTGATCCCAAGTTTGGAGGGCCTCCAAGTCACCAAGAGCCCCGAAATAGAAGTAACGTGCGCTCAGATAAGCGAAACATATAAGCCAGAGGCTTAAGTGCAAAATCCAATTTTCGCTGAGCTTAGGAAGTTTTCTTTCAGATCTAAAAAAGTAACCGGTTAACAAAATGATCGCCGGTAATGTCACTGCACTTTGCTTGCTCGCCAAAGCCAACAAAAAACACAAGGCTATTGCCAAGCCATGAAACCAAGCGACAGTCTTTACCTTCAAAAAAATAAACACGGCTGAAAGATAAAACAATGTCATAAAAAGATCTGAGCGCTTAAACACATAAAGCATTGTCGTGATCGCAATCGGATGCAGAGCAAAAACAGCCGTCAAAAAGTAAGGAAGCCAATTTAAAGATTTCGCCGTGAGTAAAACTTGCAACAAAAGAAAGATCAGCACGCTACACGCTAAATGAAGGCCCAAGTTTAGAAGCCGATAGCCCAGGGGATTTAGACCATAGAGGTGATAATCCAAAGTGTAGCTAAGGTATACAAGAGGGCGAGAGGGATCATTTCGAGTAAAAACCAAAGGCGTAGTGGGCTTAAAAATAAGCCGATCGGTTAGATTCCCAAGCTCTTTGATATCTGGGTTGTCGACAATCTTTTTTTGATCATCCAAAAAGAAGGGCGCATTTAAAGCCCGAAAACTTACTCCAATTACTATAAGCGAGAGTAACAACAAGAAAAGGACCGAGTAACTTCGGCGGTTGAAAATCATTTTCGCGCGAAATTCTTAAATTTAAATTGCTCAGGTTTTAATTTCGATAAACGATCTTCAATTCGAAGAGCGGCGCTCACTCGCCATTGCCCGGCCGCATCTGTTTGAGGAATCGATTCTACATTTTTGGACGCCTCTTTAATTAAAGGAAGAGCTTCTTCATAAAGTTTAGAGAGAGCGACCTCTTCGTTTTGAAACAAAATTTTCAATTCATCTTGAGCGGCCGACTTTGGCTTTAAAAACGAATTCACATGAAACTTTGTTACATCGACCTTTTCAAAAACGGCCAAGATATTCTCAGCCAGCAAGAGCTTTACCATGTCGACATTGTAACCTTTAGAGTGATCAAACAACGAAGCATTGACTCCCGCTTTTATGAGAAGTGCTAACTGAGCAGCGGACTTAACTTCGATTTTCGAGATCTGACTTTTAAAACAGGACGACATATCTGCAGTTTTTAAATCAGGGCAGCTCCCCCGATAACCCGTCTTCATTTGATTCGATAAACTTGTCGCAGCATCAAGATCTGACCCGATACGAGCATCGTATTGTCGAAAGACGTCGACGGCTGCAAAACTTGGAGACGAAAAAGATAGAAGTAAAAATGCGATAACTAATTTCAATCGAGCCCCCCGGCCTTCTCAAAAAATCAGAATTTATTGTGCTGGCGTCTCCGAAGGAGCAGGTATTTGAGGCTCTGGAGCTGAAGTCGGAACTTGTGGCTCAGAAGCTTCGATAGGCTGCTCCGGCGCCGGAGGCGTCCCCGGAGGACAGTCCTTTAATTGAAGCATCCGCACATTAAAGTAAGTCCCACCCTTTTCAAAATCCCATGGCGGATAAGGATAAAAACGAGCCTTTACACAAAGCCCCTTATTCACAATGGCCCACTGTCGATCCTCTGTGCTCCCAGAAAAGATCTCCCCAGTCGAACTGCGCACCGCAATCGCAAAAGAATAAAGAACATTGGGAGCATTCACAGCCGCGGATCCCATAACTAAGGTTGGCTGAGTCACCCGATCCACATTCAAAACCTGCCCGTCGACGGTTTTCGAAAAAATAATCGGATAGTAGTTAACCAAAACAAAAACCGAAACCCCAACAAACAAGACCAAAAGAATAAAATAAAAAACCTTCTTAAAAGCCGCCCCTGCACCATTAGCCACAAAAATCTCCCAAGAAAGAAAGTAACAACCCCAAAAGCCTCCCTCGATCTACCCTAAGAGGCAACCAAAAACAAAAAAGATGAAGGACTTATGTGAGCTTGGGACAGAAATGGATTTGATGTTTATGAGTTCTGTTTTTCCAGCAACCAGATTGCCGAGCGGTGTTCGCGGAAGCGAACCAGCAACAGCGGTGTTCGCGGAAGCGAACCAGCAAACAGCGGTGTTCGCGGAAGCGAACCAGCAAACAGCGGTGTTCGCGGAAGCGAAC
>CAZDFM010000511.1:0-2742 GCA_964504465.1 uncultured Pseudobdellovibrionaceae bacterium
GAAGGTCACCTGCGCGAAGGCAATGGGCAACTGATCGCTCAGAGGTTTTCTCAATTAAAGGTCGGCGACATTACAAGAGAGTACCGTCTCCCGTTAGCCAACATTTGCCGTCGTGCGAATCTGCTTGCACTGGGCTTGAAAATTCTCAATCCCCTAACAGGCCCTGAAAGAACTGCCGAGCCCACTCATAAAGAACTCGCTGAATACGCGGTTTTGTTAGAGCGTTCGGGTGCCGTAAACGAAGCGCTTGGGATTTTAAAAGTTATCGACTCCTCACAGGTGCTAGATGCTCCACTCTATCGAGCCTTTTGCCATTTTAAATCTTGGGATTACGCAGCCGCCATTCCTGAGCTTAAAACTTATATCCAGAATCAACCGTCGCCTTACTGGAAACTCGTGGGCCAAGTTAACTTAGCCGCCTCGTATGTGAGCGAAAGGCAGTTTGACCTTGCCGAAGCCCAACTGAAAGAAAACATAAGTTTAGCTGAGCACCACGGCTTTTTACGATTAATGGGAAACTGTTTTGAAATTCGAGCCCAGCTTCACTTACAGCAAGAACAGTTCGACAAGAGCCGAGCTGACCTAGACGAAGCCTCTAGAATCTTTTCTACTGAACAAACATTTGATCAGTTCTTTGTTCACAAATGGAAAACCGTCTTAAAAGCTTTAGAAGAAAAAGACGTGACAGGTCTTGATATACTTCGCGCCGAAGCCTTTTATAGGAAAGATTACGAATCGGTTCGTGAAGCCGACCTGTTTCGTTTACAGATTAAATTTAATTCTAGCCTGTTTAATCAACTTTATTTTGGAACTCCGTTTGAAGCTTATCGCCAAAGGATTTCAGCCATCCTTAACCGAGTTCCTGAAGAACAAAGTTTTATTTACGGCGATCCTGCGGGGACGATCTTAGATTTAAGCACAGGCGAAAGCTCTGGGGTTGCAATCAACCGCGGTAAACTTATCCATAAAACTTTGGCAGTCTTACTGCGTGATCTTTACCGACCGCTTCGCGTGGGTGGACTATTTGCCGAAATTTATCCAGATGAAAAATTTGATATTTACAGCTCTCCCGGAAAAGTCCATCACTTACAATTTAGACTCAGACAGTGGCTTTTAGAAAATTCGATTCCCGCAAACCTAGAAGAACATGACGGAAACTATGCTCTAAGAGTGAACGCAGGTTTCGGATTTAGACTGAGTATTCAAACCCCTTCGGTCACGGGCTGGCAACCCGAATGGACAAGGCTCTCACAAGTGCTCGAAGAAAAGAAAACCATCACCCCTGTCGAAGTTCGAAAGCTCCTTAATCTTAAGCTCTCAAGTGCTAAACGCTTCTTAAAGTGGGCAACCGAAGCGGGTCATTTGCATCGCCAAGGCGAAAACAACCAAACCACGTACAGCCGCGCCGCTTAGAACTAAATAATTTGGTCTCAACTTAGCCTTTAGTGTGGAGTGGTATGCACTTTTTGCGCATGCAAAAAGTTCGAGGTGCAGCCTCCGGTTAGACTCCCAAAAGTCGGATGATTGTATTTTGCCGAGTATGGATAGTTACGGTCACTCATCCCGTCTGAGCCGTTATGATTAAGTAAGAGCTCCATGACGACTTTTCGATCGCGGTCCCAGAGTTCAAATTCACCAGCGTCAAAAATTTGAAACGAAATATTATTTTGAAAGGTCGTCTCGGGTTTATTTTCACCTACGTGTTGGATTTGCATGATTCTACTTTGGGTCATACTGTACTGCACGGTCAAAAACGGCTCTGTAAAAACGCACTTCAGAATATCCGCCTGGGCTGAGCAACTAAAAACGGCTATCAAGAAGATGATTAACTTTGTGATCATAAAAACTCCTTCAGCCCACTGGACCGGGCCTTCTAAACAGCCGAAGTGTGCTCGTCCCGCTGTATTTAGGACAGCAAATACGAAGACTATTGTGAAATCTTATTGCGATAAAAATGGATCACTATGTAACCGCGAACTGTCTCACCATGAGATTTACGCGACCTATTTTTAGATCGAAGCCATAAGACTAAAGTCTTGGTCTTAAAATGCCGTAAAATGAGAGAGCGCAAGCTCATACTTGATTGTACGTCAGCCTTGAACACACCATGGGGAGGTCCCACAATGAAAGTCACCGAAGTTAAGGTATTTCCTGTTAACGAAGAGCGCCTTAAAGCCTACGTCACGATCACCTTCGACGAGTGCTTCGTCATCCGCGACATTAAGGTCATTAAAGGTAACGACGGCCTATTCGTCGCTATGCCCTCAAAAAAGCGCAAAGACGGCCAATTTAAAGATATCGCCCACCCTCTCAACCAAGAGACCAGAAGCCATATCGAAAACGCGATCTTTGACGCCTACGAAGAAGAAGTCAAAAAGATGGGCTCCTCGCTTGAGGATTTAAAGCGGTAATTCGGCACGACGGTTCTGCCGGGCTACTGACTGGGGATCTGCCTAAATTTTCACCCCTAGCGCGGGGGTCGCATCGCGATATAATTTCCTCTAATAGAAAAACCACTCTCAATTCCACTTCCGCAGCGGAAGTGGATGCCCAAATAGAGGGCGGCCATGCAAAAAACCCATGCAACGCATAGCACTACCCTCCTGATTACTCTCACCTATTAGCTTTCAGCTTGATTGTAACCCAACTCCCCATTAAAACGGATATTCAGCGTTTCTCGTTGGGGTGTCGGCAAGTTGGTAAGCCATCAGATTTTGATTCTGACATTCGCAGGTTCGAGTC
>CAZDFM010000512.1:0-2738 GCA_964504465.1 uncultured Pseudobdellovibrionaceae bacterium
CAGGACCTAATTGTCCCGGTTTAGAAATTCCCACAAGCGCATTCATGTTGGCGCCGTCCATATAAACTTGGCCGCCGTTTGAATGAATGATGTCGCAGATTTCCCGAAGCCCTTCTTCAAACACACCGTGGGTCGAAGGGTAAGTGGCCATTAGAGCTGCGAGCTTATCTTTGTGTTGAGTGGCTTTTGCTTTGAGGTCAGCAAGGTCGATATTTCCTGCACTGTCGCACTGAACAACAACAACTTGCATACCCGCCATCACCGCGCTGGCAGGATTAGTGCCGTGGGCAGAAGAAGGAATTAAACAAATAGTGCGGTGTCCTTGTTTCTTTTCGAGAAGATATTTTCGAATTACTAAGAGACCCGCATATTCACCTTGAGAACCCGCATTTGGCTGCAAGCTCACTCCTGCAAAACCGGTGATTTCTGTGAGCCATGCCTCAAGCTGGCGAATCATTTTTAAGTAACCTTTGGCTTGGTCAATGGGAACAAAAGGATGGATCTTCCCAAATTCAGGCCACGTTATCGGAAGCATTTCGGCAGTTGCGTTGAGCTTCATCGTACAAGAACCAAGTGGGATCATCGAGTGTGTGAGCGAAAGATCCTTGGCTTCGAGTTTTCGAATGTAGCGAAGCATTTCGGTTTCTGAGTTCACGCTCGAAAAAATAGGATGCGATAAAATAGCCGAGGTGCGGAGCAATGCCTTTGGCAATTTCACCTGAGCTTTTGCGAGCAGCTCCTCTGCATTTACTTTTTTCGAACTTTGGCTCGCCTTAGCGAAAATGCTGAGTAGCACTTCTAGGTCGGCTAAAGTTTTGGTTTCATCAAAACTTACGCTCACTGCATCAGGGCTTGTGATGAAATTAAGGTTTAGTTTTTGCTCAAGACTCAATTTTTTAAGCTCGCTGATTTGGTCTTTCGCGAGTTTCACCTGAACGGTATCAAAGAAAAATTCGGCTCCGAGTTTAAGTCCAAGAGCTTTAAGACCATCAGCAAATGCCGAAGTAAGGCTATGTGTTTTTAGGGCAATTCGTTTTAAACCCTCAGGCCCATGAAAAACCGCGTACATTGAAGCCATAACTGCGAGCAAGACTTGTGCTGTACAAATGTTGCTAGTCGCTTTTTCTCGGCGAATATGTTGCTCGCGTGTTTGTAGAGCCAATCGAAGCGCGAGTTTCCCATCTTGGTCTTTTGAAACCCCAATGATACGGCCTGGGATTTGACGCTTGAACTGATCTTTTGTTGCCATGAAGGCTGCGTGAGGACCGCCGTAACCCATCGGGACACCAAAACGTTGTGAGCTTCCAACTACAATATCGGCATCCATTTCACCGGGCGCCTTTAAAAGACAAAGACTCAAAAGGTCTGCCGCGACAATCGTGAAGAGTCCCTGTGCTTTTGCTTCTTTAAGTTTATTTTCGATATTTTCTGAAACGACACCGTTAGCGCCTGGATATTGAAGAACGGCCCCAAAGAACTCGGCATCCCAGTTAGGCTGACTGATATCGCCGACCACGATTTCGATTCCTACAGGTTCAGCTCGAGTCTGTAGAACTTCTAGAGATTGAGGAAAGATATTTTGATCTACGAAAAGTTTTTTTGCAGTTTTTGATTTGTGAAGGCCTGAAGCCATTGCCATGGCTTCAGCCAATGCTGTCCCTTCATCAAGGAGGGAAGCGTTGGCGATGTTCATTCCAGTAAGTTCCATGACCATAGTTTGAAAATTAAGAAGCGCTTCCATACGGCCTTGAGAGATTTCGGCCTGATAGGGCGTATAGGCCGTGTACCAGCCTGGATTTTCTAGAATATTTCGCTGAATCACAGGCGGAGTGAAGGTGTCGTAGTAGCCCTGACCAATGAAAGATTTAAATACTTTGTTCTCTCCGGCAATTTCGCGCGCCAAATTTAAGAGTTCTTGTTCAGAAAGACCTTGTGGAAGATCAAGCCCCTTTTTATCGAGAATACTTTGGGGAGCCGCCTGATCTATTAGGTCTTTGAGGTCACGACATCCCAGGGTTTTGAGCATGCTCGCTTGATCTTCTTGAGTGGGGCCGATATGGCGACCAACGAAAGGGCTAAAGGAGTCGGCAGAGTTGTTGGTTGTGCCCATAGGCTTTGAAGAAACAGGGTCGATCTGAGTATGGTTCATTTAACCTCCAGGAGATGGCTCGGTTTATCATGTTTGAGAGGGGAGAGGCTAGGGAATCCTTCTTCAGGACCCAGAGGAAAGAACCCAAAAAAAGAGCCTGCCGAGGATGTGGGCAGGCTCATCTATAAGACAATTTAAACGGGTTTAAGCCTTAGAAGTGGCTTTTTTGCGAGACTTTTTAGCGCCCTTAGCCTTTGAAGCGGTCTTTTTTGACGTCTTCTTAGAGCCTTTCGATGCTGACTTGGTCGCCTTCGCGACTTTTTTCTTAAGATTTACAGAGACCTTTTCGATCTTATCTTTTTGTTGCTTAGCTGATTTTTTGATCGAAGAAATCGTTTTTTCGGCCTCGACTCGTTTAGTTTTAAGAGTTCGAACGGCTTTATTGAACTCACGGTCGACTTGGCGCTGAGCGCGACCCAAAGATTTGAGCATGTCCGAATATTTCTTCTCTAGCGATTTAATCTTTCTTTGAGCTGAAGGCGAAAGTTTCAAATGCACGTCAAAAGACTTTAGTTCTTGGCCGACTTTATTAACTTCTTGTTTTAGGGCGTCGATATTGGTGAATTTGTTGAGTTCACTTTTGATTTTG
>CAZDFM010000513.1:0-2137 GCA_964504465.1 uncultured Pseudobdellovibrionaceae bacterium
AGTAAACCCGATTGGGCTTAGAGTTGGTGTTATTCGTTCTTGGGATTCAAGATGTTATGCAAAAGGTCAACAGTACATTGACTATCTTCATGAAGATTACCGCCTTCGTAAGTACATTAAAAAGAAATTGAAACACGCCGGTGTTGCAAAAATCGAAATGGAAAGAGCTGCTAACAAAATTAAAGTTATCATCTCTACTGCGCGCCCGGGTGTTGTTATCGGTAAAAAAGGAACTGGAATTGATCAGCTTAAAGCTGACATCCAAAAGCTCACTACAAACGAGATTTTCTTAAACATTCAAGAAGTAAGAAAACCCGATGTAGATGCGCAACTTGTAGCTGAAAATATCGCACTTCAACTTGAAAAACGTATTTCTTGGAGAAGAGCTCTTAAAAAATCAATCGCAGCGGGAATCCGCGGCGGCGTAAAAGGTATTAAAATTCGTGTAAGTGGCCGTCTTGACGGTGCCGAGATCGCTCGTTCTGAGTGGTACAACGAGAAGAGCGTTCCTCTTCACACTCTTCGCGCTGATATCGATTACGGAACAGCTGAAGCCCTAACTACATATGGAATCACCGGTGTAAAAGTATGGATCTATCGCGGAGATGTCTATACTGCGAAAGAGATGGAGGAGGCTGGTCGTGTTAAGTCCTAAGCGTGTAAAGTTCAGACGCCAACACAGAGGCAGATTTAAAGGTTTCGCAACTCGCGGAAACTATGTTGCCTTTGGTGATTATGGTCTTATGGCCATGGGCCCAGGCCGACTTTCTGCTCGTCAGATTGAAGCCAGCCGTATTGCAATCAGCCGTTCTGTAAAAAGAGGCGGTAAATTGTGGCTTAGAATTTATCCAGATCGTCCTTTGACGAAGAAGCCTGCAGAAACTCGAATGGGTTCTGGTAAAGGATCTCCGGAATTATGGGTAGCGATCATTAAGCCAGGTCGTATTTTATTTGAAATGAACGGAGTTACTCGTCAACAAGCGGAAGAAGCTTTCCGTCTTGCGGCACATAAACTCCCAATTAAGACTAAGCTCGTAGAGCGAGGTGCATAATGAAGTTTGAAGACGTTAAAGATTTGACGGTTGAAGAGCTAAGAAAGCGTCGTTTGACCCTTTCTGAAGAAATGTTTCAGTTAAAAATGAAACACTCTCTTGGCCAAGTGAATAACCCAATTGAAATTCGCAACAAGCGAAGAGACGTTGCTCGTATTCAGACTGCGTTAAGCACGAAGATTTCACGGTAAGGTGAGGAAGTAAAATATGTCGACAGGAAGTATTGAAGGTCGTGGCAGAAGAAAAGAAGCGGTTGGAAAAGTAATTTCCAATAAAATGAACAAGACAATCACTGTTCAGATTTACCGCCTTGTTAAACACCCTATGTATAACAAGTTTATGCGCAGTTCTTCTGTGTTTAAAGCTCACGATGAAAACAACGAAGCGAAAATTGGCGATAAAGTTTTGATTTATGAAACTCGTCCGCTTTCAAAAACGAAGCGCTGGATGCTGGCACAAATTGTTGAGAAAGCTAAGACGCAAGAGGGAGCCAACATATGATTCAGATGCAAACGCGCTTAAGAGTTGCTGACAACTCTGTAGCCAAAGAAGTTATGTGCATCAAAGTTCTTGGCGGAACAAAGAGACGCTTTGCTTCTATCGGCGACATCATCGTTGTTTCAATTAAAGAAGCGATGCCTAATTCGAAAGTTAAAAAAGGCGACACAGCGAAAGCTGTAATCGTTAGAACAATTCATAAGCTTCGCCGACCTGATGGAACTTACATCCGATTTGACGACAACTCAGCGGTATTAATTAACAATGCGAAAGAGCCAGTAGGCACTCGTATTTTCGGCCCAGTAGCAAGAGAACTTCGTGCAAAGCAATTTGTGAAGATCGTTTCTCTCGCTCCTGAAGTGATCTAGTAGTTGAGGAGAATGAAGTGAGTCAGTTGCACGAAAGATATAAAAACGAAATTGCCCCAGCTATTATGAAAGAGCTTGGCCTTAACAATGTGATGGAGATTCCTCGTCTCGAGAAAATCGTCCTTAACATGTCGTTAAGCGAAGCCGTTAAAAATCCAAAAGTACTAGCGACAGCAGTAGATGAGCTTACAGCGATCACTGGCCAAAAAGCCGTTGTGA
>CAZDFM010000513.1:2147-2721 GCA_964504465.1 uncultured Pseudobdellovibrionaceae bacterium
AAAAGCAAAGAAAGCGATCTCTAACTTTAAGTTACGTCAAGGGATGCCTCTTGGAACAACTGTAACTTTAAGACGTGAGAGAATGTGGACTTTTCTCGAGCGCTTGATCAACTTGTCTATGCCTAGAGTTAGAGACTTTAGAGGTCTTTCTCCTAAAGGTTTTGATGGTCGTGGAAACTACAACATGGGTCTTAAGGAACAAATCGTGTTCCCCGAGATCAACTACGACCGTGTTGATACAATCAGAGGTATGAATATTACGATTTGCACATCCGCAACTAACGATGCCGGCGGAAGAGCGTTACTTGAGCATATTGGCATGCCCTTTAGGAAGAAGTAGGAGTCTAGTTGAATGGATACTATTGGTGAGTTTCTAACAAGAGTACGAAATGCAGCAGTGGCTAAGCACGAAAAAGTGGATGTTCCTAGCTCTAACCTACGTGTAGGTATCGCTAAGATTCTTCAAGAGAACGGATACATTCGTGATTTCAAAGTCGCTAAGGATCAAAAACAAGGGGTAATGAGAGTTTACCTTAAGTACGATCCAAAAGGTAAACCCGTATTTTCGAATCTA
>CAZDFM010000514.1:0-2713 GCA_964504465.1 uncultured Pseudobdellovibrionaceae bacterium
AATTGAGACACCCATAAAAGGCGCCGTACAAGGAGACGCCACGATCGTCGAAAGAACCCCAGTTAAAAAATGCCCCGAAGGTCCTTCTTTTTGAAGAAGTCGGCCGAGTCCGGGGATCGCGACATCGATTTCAAACCAACCCAGAAAATTAAAAGCCATTAAAGCAAAAAGTAAGATCAAAAAGATCACAAAGGCAGGGGTTTGTAATTGGAAACCCCAGCCTAGGGCTTCGCCGCCTTCACGTAAAAAATAAATAATGAGCGCGAGCACCCAAAACGAGACGAGGACACCGGCCACATATAATGCATTCGCTTTTTTAATTTGTTTCGGGTCGCCACCACTATGTTTAAGAAGTGAGAAAAATTTAATTGAAAGAATCGGAAACACGCAGGGCATAAGGTTAAGTAAAAGCCCGCCAATAAAAGCGAAAAATAAAAAAGGAACGAGGGGCGCATTGGATTCTTTTGCTTCAACCCAGGCATGTTGAAGTTTGCCGGTCGGGTCTTCGAATTTGGCCAAGAACTCATGACTCTTTGCCTTTTCACCAAGCCTTGAGAGCGTGGTCTTAAGACTCCAGAGTTGGCTTCCTGAAGCGGTTTCGCGTGCTTCAATTTGCGGGGCTTTATTTGAAATTATATTTTGAGGTGCCGGGAAAATATCGAGAAGCTTTAAGCCCTCGGGCGCTAAAAGTGAAAGTTCAAGATCACTGCCGCTCAATTTATAACGGGCAGTAATTTCTTTTAAGCGTTGGGGGAGTTGTGCCTCAGCGACTTTAAATTTTTCAGCATGAGCACTCGGCTCTGAAGGGTTTTGAGATGTTAAGGTGGTTTTAAAAGTGTGCACCGCAGGGATACAGACGTTTTTGCAAACTAACCACTCCGCTTCAAGTTCGATTTCAGCCTTAGCGTCAGCCGTTTGCGGCGCTGTGAGTTCACTAAAAAACAGCACTGAATTTTCGTAGCCGAAAGTTTCAAGAGGCGGAGTAGGGATTCTTAAAGGAGGCGCAAAATTAAGAGGACTAGCGGTCCAATCCTTAGGAAGTTTCCAATCAAACGTAACGGGGGCACCGGAATCGCCCGGATTAAGCCAGTAGGTATGCCAGTCTTTTTCGAGTTCAATCCAAAGGCCGACCTGGATTTTCTGTCCAGGTTGGAAGTTATTTTGATTCAATACGAGAGTCGCCGTCGAGTGAGCCTGAGTCGTCGTTAAAGACTCTTGCGCCACTACAAGTGGAACGGTTAAGAAAATCGTTAAAAGAACAGTAAGTCGTGTCCAAATCGAGCACGAATTCGCAAAATGAAGCATTAGATCTTCCTGCCATTTCTTTCAGCTATGAAGTGGCCTTGTTTTTCTGGTCAGTTAATAGCCTATATGCTTTAATTATGAGGAATTTGGACTAAAGTTTCACTTAAAAAACGGATTTAAAGCGCGATATGTCGTCACACGACCATTCACATTCACACGGGGCTCACGGCCATCATCATGGTCACCACCACCATCATCATCATGGTGAGGGTACGGCGGCATCTATGGGACGTGTTTTTTGGTTGAATCTGGTTTTTTCGGTTCTTGAGCTGTTAGGTGGCCTTTATACCGGGAGTGTCGCACTCATTGCAGATGCGCTCCACGATTTTGGCGACGCACTTGTAATTGCAATGGCTTACTTTTTTGAAATGAAAGCCGAAAACGGCCCGGACACCAAATTTTCTTACGGTTATAAGCGCTACTCTCTGCTTTCGGCCTTAATCACGGGCTTAGTTCTATTTGGCGGCTCCTTAGCGGTTATTGTCTATGCGGTTACAAGGTTTTCAGTGCCTGAAGAAATCAAGACGCTCCCAATGATCGGCTTTGCTTTTGTGGGTTTAGCTGTAAACGGGCTTTCGTTTTTGCAGCTACGTGGTGCGACTAAACAAAACGCACAAATGATTCGTTGGCATTTGCTTGAAGATACTTTGGGATGGGCCTCAGTTTTGGTGGGCTCTGTCATTATGCATTTCACAAATTGGCTTTGGATTGATTCGCTCCTCGCAGTCGCGATTTCTACTTGGATTTTAATCGGAGTGGGACGTTCATTGTGGAGCACTGTGCAGGTGTTTTTACAAAAAGTTCCGTCGGGACTTGATCTCAGCGCAATTAAAAATCAAATCAGCGCGATCGTAGGAGTCAAAGAAGTACATGATCTTCACCTTTGGAGTCTTGATGGGACTTCTCATGTGTTGTCGATGCACGTCATTCGCACTTCATCAACGATAGAACCCGCTCAACTCAAAAAAAGCATTCGAGAAAGTGTGGCTCACTGGGGCGAAGTCCACGCCACCATAGAGGTCGAAGATCCGGACGAACACTGTGGGGATCAATGCTGAACCCTTCGAGCGATGAAAAAGTTTTTGTTTACTTCGACGGCGTGTGTGGACTCTGCAATCAGTTCGTTGATTTCTTAAATGAAAAAGACATTCGAGATGTTTTTAGATTTATTCCGCTTCAATCTGACCGCGCACAAAAGTCTTTGCCCGAAGTTTACACGCAAGGTGAATTAGGTACAGTTGTGGTCGATTACAAATCTAAATTGTATTTTAAAAGTAAGGCAGTATTACTGGCGCTTTCAAAGCTTCATAGTTTTGGTTTTATTTTTAAGCTTCCTCTTATTTTACCCCAGGCACTTTCGGATCGAGTCTATGATTTTGTGGCCCGCCGTCGCTATGCCTGGTTTGGA
>CAZDFM010000515.1:0-2713 GCA_964504465.1 uncultured Pseudobdellovibrionaceae bacterium
GCACCAAAGAATAAGCGCCCACAAGTTTTGGAGCATTTATTTTTAAGCATTCGACTATATCTGCATTGTCGGTTCGGGCTAGCATATGAAGAAGACACTCGGTGTCGGTGGTTCCTTGAAAGATTGCGCCTGCTTGTTTGAGTTCGTCTTTTAAAAGATGAGAGTTCACAATGTTGCCGTTATGTGCGACGGCAATCGGGCCGTTATATAAAAGTGCCGTTAAAGGCTGAATGTTCGACTGAAAAGATTCGCCCGTGGTGGAGTAGCGATTGTGTCCAATCGCAGCCATTCCCTCGAGACGTTGTAAATCGGGTTCTTGAAAAACATCACCCACCAGGCCCATACCTTTGTGTGCGATATGTTTTCCCTCTTTAAGTGTGACGATGCCTGAAGACTCTTGGCCGCGATGCTGAAGAGCATAGAGGCCGAGATAGGTCATCCTCCCCGCTTCTGGGTCACCCCAGATACCGAAGACCGCACACTTATCATCCCAATTCTTTGAACTCATTCTTCCATCCTGAATAGTAGGCTTCGTTCATTTCCTTCGAACTTAAGTCTACCGTTTCACCGGTTTTAGTCTGAAAACTCAAATTACCTTTTGTCACTGAGCCAATTTTTTCAAGTTTCGCACCGAGCTTTTCAAACCTTGAAGTGAGCCCTGCTAAAACTTTTGAACCTGGAGCCACCTCAAGAACGATTTCGTAAAGGCGCTCTTTAAATGACTCTTCTGCAGCTTGAGTGGAGACGATCTTTGCGCCCATATTATTCAAGCTCATTCGGGCTAAAGCGTAAGGAAGGCCAAATTTACCTACAACTTTAGAAGCTTTAAGCTCCGTGCTTCGGCCTAATTCGAGGCAGAGTGTAACAAATTCTGCGCACTTTTGGGAATTTATCTCGCCTTTAAATTGAGGCTTTTGTTTTTCTTTTTCGCCTAAAGTGCCGTTCCATTCGATTTGCGAAAGTGAAAGCTTGTAGACGTCGTTGCCTTCACCCACAAACTGATCTTGAGGGATATTCTCTAAAGCAGGTCTTAACCCGACCCAACCGGTTGAAGGTGTTGAGGTCACATTTTTGTTTAAGGTCTCGTTGTACAAACTAACGTTTCCACTGATGACTGGAGCTTTAAGGGCTTTTGAAGCCTCAGTTAAACCTTCAACTGTGGCCACTAACTCGCTCATAAGCTCGGGCTTTTCGGGGTTTCCGAAGTTTAAACAATCGGTCAGCGCCAAAGGTTCAAAACCTTTTACTGCAAGTTCAAGCGAAGGATAAAAGGCCGCATCTTTTGCGCCTTCAAGAGTGTCCATACGCATAACCGAAGGTCTGCAACCCAAAACAATACCTAAAGCGCGGCCCGAATCAGGGAGCCTCAACACCGCAACCGAATGGGTGGCATCCCGGTGAGTGTTAGTACCGACGCGCTGATCGTACTGGCGGTAAATCCACTCTCTTGAACAACCCTCAACTGACGAAAGTGTTGCGAGTAAAGTTTCGCGCGAGAAAGCTGTTTTAAAAGCCTCTAACTTTTCGGTTTTATACTTTGGCTTCCAAGGTGAATACGGCCGATCATAGTTGGGCGCATTTTCGGTGAGCAAATGTGGATCGATATCGGTCAACATTTCGTTTTTCCAGAAAATGCGAACTTTACGGTCGTTTTTAACTTCTCCTACAACCGCCGCATCAAGTCCCCATTTAGCGAAGACTTTTTCGATGGCTTCAAACTTAGAAGGCTCACAGATTAAAAGCATACGCTCTTGGCTTTCGCTGAGCAAAATCTCTTCGGGTTGAATGGAGCTGTCGCGAATAGGAACTTTATCTAAGTAAAGGTCCAAGCCCACATTGCCTTTAGCGGCCATTTCAAAACTTGAACTGGTAAGCCCTGCGGCTCCCATATCTTGAATTGCTACAACCAGGTTTTCGCGCATCACTTCGATGCAAGATTCGATCAAGAGCTTTTCAAGAAACGGATCGCCAATTTGAATAGTTGGCTTTTTGCTTTCAGAATTTTCGTCAAAGCTTTCGCTTGCCATACTGGCACCGTGGACGCCGTCTTTACCGGTTTTAGCTCCGACGTAAACGACCCAGTTGCCTTCGCCACGCGCCTTAGAATTCACGATGGGCTCACCAGGACGGAATAATCCTAAAGCAAAAGCATTCACTAAAATATTGCCATCATAAGACGAATGAAATTCGGTTTGACCTGAAATGGTTGGAACGCCCACGCAGTTACCGTAGTGAGAGATCCCTTTGACCACTCCATCCACTAAACTTGTCATACGAGCGGCTTTAGGTTCACCAAAGCAAAGGTAATCCGCAATCGCGATGGGTCGAGCACCCATGGTAAAAATATCGCGAAGGATCCCGCCAACACCTGTTGCGGCCCCTTGAAAGGGCTCAATAAAGCTTGGGTGATTGTGGCTTTCCATCTTAAAGCCTACTCGCTCACCTTCACCTAAATCGATAACGCCTGCGTTTTCACCAAAAGACTCAACGACTCGTGGAGATTCAAAAAAGAATTTTTTTAAATGCCGGCGCGAAGATTTATATGAACAGTGTTCGCTCCAAAGAGCCGAAAACAAAGCCCACTCAATGCCTTTTGGATCACGGCCTAAGAGTTTACAAATTTCATCGTATTCGAATTGGTTAAGACGGTAATGTTTAAGTTTTGCTTGATGGGAATCTAAGTTCATAAAGCCCCCTTAAGAATTCCGGTAAA